>NZ_MIIZ01000788.1:0-3306 GCF_001743005.1 Shigella sp. FC1967
CATGACCCGGCACAAATTGCGTAAATGAGTTCACCACTGCAATAATAGGTTTACCAAAATCAGCATCCGTCATTCCCGTTGCACGCCATAAGGCACGGGCTCCCGCCATATTACGACCATGTGTCGTTGTCGCTGAACGGTATTTAGGCATTTTTCACACTCCTGCGGTAAAGAAAGCGAGTAGGGAACGAGCTACCCGCTAAATAAATTTATTTGATTATGCTTATGAATTGATTGGATCTAACCAGCCGTATTTATCTTCTGTCTCACCGGTGAACAGACCAAAGAATGCTTTTTGAATTGCTTTAGTCACGGGTCCACAACGTCCGATACCGACTTGAATACCATCAACACTACGTACTGGTGTTATCTCTGCGGCTGTACCTGACATAAAGACTTCATCTGCAAGATAAAGTGATTCACGAGAAAGGACTTGTTCACGCACTTCATAACCGAGATCTTTTGCTAATTTGATGATGGCATCACGTGTGATCCCAGGTAGCGCTGATGAAGTAAATGGAGGTGTAAAAATAACACCATCTTTTACTTCAAATAGATTTTCACCTGCGCCTTCGGATAAGTAGCCATGGACATCTAATGCAATCCCTTCTTGATAACCATGACGACGAGCTTCGCTTCCCACTAAGAGTGAAGATAAATAGTTGCCACCCGCTTTTGCTGCAGTTGGAATAGTATTTGGTGCAGCACGATGCCAAGAAGAAACCATCGCATCAATCCCTTTATCTAACGCCTCCTCACCTAAATATGCCCCCCATGGGAATGCTGCAATGATCACATCTGTTTTATAACCCGCAGGTGGATTTACACCCATACCAACATCACCAATAAAAACTAATGGACGAATATAAGCACTGACTAATTTGTTTTTGCGTAAGGTTTCACGACATGCTTCCATTAACTCATCAACGCTTTGTTCAACAGGCATACGATAAATTTTGGCTGAATCATGTAAACGTTGCATGTGTTCACGATGGCGAAAGACCACTGGGCCTTTATGAGAATCATAACAACGCACACCTTCAAACACAGAAGTTCCATAATGCAATGCATGAGACATCACATGAACTTTTGCCTCAGCCCAAGGAACCATTTCACCGTTAAACCAAATATAATCAGCTTGCTTTGTCATTCTTTTATCCTTACATGGCACTTAGTGCATTCATGAATCGTAATTTTTCTTTCTGTTGATGTGATACTTGAATACCTGCAACGTCAGCTAATTTTGTTAACTGGCTGCACAGAAGTTCTAATGGTCGCTGACTACTCACTGTCAGACTTAAATTGATATTATTACTTTCAGTGATATTCATATTCATTGAGCATATATGAAAACCACGATGACGAATAACTCTCAGGATACGTTCTAAGATCTCTGGACAAAAACGGGCTTCAATTGTGATATTGTGTTGGTTCATTTTGATTTCTCCATCATCTCATCATTACTTGCGCCCGGCGGGACTAAAGGCCAGACATTTTCTGCGTCATCGATAGATACCTGTAATAAGTAAGGGCCATCGCTCTCTAATAAACATTTTATTGCATCAGCAACCTGTGCTTTTTCTGTGATGCGTTGCCCTGGAATATCAAAAGCTTTTGCCAAGGCAACAAAGTCTGGATTATCTGTTAAAATTGTTTCGCTATAACGTTGTTCAAAAAACAACTCTTGCCATTGGCGCACCATACCAAGGCGTTGGTTATCTAATAACACTAATTTAATAGGTAATTGCTTACGTTTAATTGTGCCCAATTCCTGCACATTCATCATAAAAGAGCCATCACCAGATACGCAGATAACACATGCATCAGGTCTCGCAATTTGAGCACCAACTGCCGCTGGGATACCAAATCCCATGGTGCCTAAACCACTTGAAGTGATAAAATTTTCAGGCGCATCAAATGTCATATGTTGTGCTGACCACATTTGATGTTGACCTACATCCGTTGTCACAACCGTATTTTCAGGTTTTGCATCTGATAATTGTTTTAATAATAATGGAGCATAAATTGCAGCGCCGGGATGATCATAACGCCACGCATGTTCTGCTTTTAATTCTTGTACTTCTTGTTGCCAAGAAGCGATAGATAATGGCTGAGACAAAGCAGGTAATAACACTTTCGCATCACCCAATAACGCAACATGCGCCTGTTTCAATTTATTTAATTCTGCATGGTCAATATCGATATGGATAACTTTGGCATTAGGTGCAAAAGTATTTAATCGCCCAGTAACACGATCATCAAAACGTGCACCAACAGCGATTAATAAATCACTACGTTGCACGGCATAATTTGCCGCTTTAGTACCATGCATACCTAACATACCTAAATAATTAGCATCGAATGCATCGGCACAGCCTAGCCCTTTCAAGGTAGAAACAACGGGTATTTTTGTTTGCTTCACAAATTCTCTTAGTGTTTCCACTGCATGACTCATAGCAACACCACCACCGACATACAAAATGGGTTTGTGTGCCTCCGCTAACATCTGCTTAGCTTGAGTCAACTCTTTCGTTGGATAAGGAAATTCTTGCTCTTCTGGTAGTTCATAATTTGATAAATGGGAAGCATCAGCCAATTGAACATCTTTAGGAATATCAATTAAAACAGGTCCAGGGCGACCTTGAGATGCAATAGAAAATGCTTCTGATAACACCCTTGGTAATTCATCAACGGTCGAAACTAAAAAACTGTGTTTTGTACACGCTAATGAAAGACCTAAAACGTCAATCTCTTGGAATGCATCAGTACCAATTAAATTGGAAGCGACTTGCCCAGTGATAGCAACAACAGGCACAGAATCTAACAATGCATCAGCAAGTCCAGTGATAACATTAGTAGCGCCTGGGCCTGATGTCGCGATACAAACACCTGTCGTACCAGTAGAACGAGCAAAACCAATAGCAGCAATTGCGGCACCTTGTTCATGGCGACATAAAACATGCTCAACACCTCCATCATAAAGGGCATCGTAAACAGGCATGATCGCACCGCCAGGATAACCAAAGACTGTTTCGACTTGATGTTTTCGTAATGCCTGTACTAACCACTGTGCTCCATTCATTCTTTCACCCTTCCATCTTAACTTCTTGTTTAATTTGAGTTTATTTTCTATTTAATCTCTTTTTCAAACTTAGGCTCAAAAAAACCCCCCGCGCCTTTCGGTGCGGGGGTTTTTAAGAGATCCGGCTAGTTTAGTTAGCCTTTCTTCTCCTAGTGCAGCCCCGCACGGTGGGTTAATAATCACCACCACGCTGACAATAATTAGGCTAATCACTAGGACGATAG
>NZ_MIIZ01000789.1:0-3297 GCF_001743005.1 Shigella sp. FC1967
ATTATATATTTAATGACTAAAAAAATTAAGCTTTTTTTATATCATCTTTCTCTTGTCCTATAAGTGAAAACAGGTTTAACTGTATGATAAAAAAGCGCTGACTCCAGATCTCGTTTTATAGGTGCCTTATGATATTCAGAACAACAAGTAAAAAATTTAACATTAGTAGCCACATTTTTGACGACATTACTGACAGGTTGCTCGAGTGTTATGACTCACGCTGGCCCGAATAAAGAACTTTATTCAGGGACAAAAAATAACATGACCATGCTAAAAGATGATGAAACCGGATGGGCAATGAAACCATTGGTTATTCTCGATTTCCCTTTTAGTGCCGTATTAGATACTTTATTATTACCTTATGATTATTATACTCAGGGGGAAGATAAAAGTGAGAATTCACCTAAAGAGCGCATAAAAAGATTGGAAAGTACAACTGCGAATAATAATCATGAAAATAAGAACTAATATCAAATTAATGACTAAATAATAAATAAGTAATTATATCTAGTCATTAACTGTTTATTTGATTATTTATTTAGTGTTGTTTCTTCTTTAGGGCCAAACATTTTATTCAAACTATTAAGCTCTTGCATTTCTTTGTCACATATTGCTTTTTGCTTTGTCAGAGGCGTTGTCATTATTAGCTTTTTGCTTTGCTCGAAGTTAGCTTTAATCTCTGGCATATTATGCTTTAGATCTTCTCGTTGAGAAATATACTGAATAAATTTATCCGCTTCTTTAAAGTACACTTGGCAAGCATGAACTGTAGATGCTTGAGCTGGAAGTGTAGTTGATAATAAAAGTAGTACGATACTCCACCAACGTTGTTTCATTCTTCTAAACTACCTACCTGATTTGACATAAGGGAATTATATAAAAAACACGCTTATTAAACGATAATAATTAAAAATAAATTTTTATTTTTGTCATGTTTTATAAATAACGTTAAGTAAGAAAGTGAGAGTAAAACGAAGAAAGGAAGGTAAGCTTGTTGCAATAACGCTAAAATTCACTTTTTTTTATGATAAAAAGTTAAAAATCAACCGTTTTGTTTGAAAACCATACGAACAGTCAGGAGATACTAAAAAAGTATTGACGGAGTAGCTTTCTGGCAGTAAGATGCACCTCGTTTTCGGCGAGTAGCGCAGCCTGGTAGCGCAACTGGTTTGGGACCAGTGGGTCGGAGGTTCGAATCCTCTCTCGCCGACCATATTAAGAAACCCCGCTTTTAAAGCGGGGTTTTGTCGTTTTGGTATCCCTTCATAAATAATCTTTTATGACTTTTTTACTTTCTGATAGGTCGACATGGTTGCATTATTAGTAACTATGGAAGTAAATGAGAGTAAAAGACGTTTTTTATAAATCTTTTTTGTTTCTCTTTACATATACATAGCACTCCTATTTTTTATATAAGAGTGTAAATTGAATGCGTATTGCGTTGTCTATTCTAATCTGCAGTATTTTATGGTGTTGCGCTTTTTTCTCTGTAGCAAATGAAAATCATCTTGATCTTCCCGTACCCGTAGATTTACCGACAGAAACACAACTTAGAGATAACTTATTACAACAAAATAACAATGTCTCTCTAGTCAATTTAGCACTACAAAATAAAATGGAGTTTGCCACGACTTCTTTACCCTGTTTTTCAATTAAGCAGGTAAAACTTCATCATGTTGAGGCATTTTCTTCCCCATCATTACAACACCAAGTTGCAAAATGGCAAGCTGCATTAATAGGACATTGCCATTCGCAGTCATTATTAGAACAAGATATCAAGATCCTTAATGCGATGCTTTACGATGCTGGATATGTGACGAGTGAAGTGGGTAAAGTTGATCTTTATGCTGATGAGGAGATATTGGATATCATATTAAATGTCGGGAGAGTACAAGATATTGTTTCCAAAACACAGACAGATAAACACTATCTGATTTCACAGGCAGTGCCAGTTAAAAAAAGGCGATATTTTAAATATTAAAGACATTGAACAGGGGGCTGAAAATTTCAAAATCCGTCCTAAAAGCAATGTCAAAATTCAGATAGAACCATCATCAAAAGAAAATGAGTCGATTATTTCCCTCTCTCAAGTTGGAAAAAGGACAATTGCTGGCTCGGTATCGATTGATAATAAAGAGCAAAAAATTTACGGAGATCTATTTGGTACGACAAAGCTCAGTCTGGGTAATTTAGCGCAACTTAATGATACATTAGTGGTTATTCTTTCAAGTCAACTTGATACCTTAAAATCAAGAGGTATCAAAAAGCAGATATTGTTATGGCAGGTACCTTACCAATATTGGCGTGCTACGCTATTTGGCTACAATATTGAATCAAAAAGTAGAGTATCTGAAGCGACAAAAGGATTACAAAAAAATCGCCAACAACTTCTTTCTTTTGAGATCCAACGTCAGTTTAGACCCTCAACACAGCGCACGGTGACGTTAAGTGGAGGAATGCAGTATTACACTTATCGAAATGAAGTGTCTGGCTATCGCTTATCAGTACATGAGCGTCGTAGCCCTTATGTTAATGCGGGTATCGAGCAAAATTATCGCTTTATGAGAGGGGGTTACCTGAATACTAAATTGGCTTATAAGCAGAGTGTTTTTATTCCTGGCGCTAGACTTTCTCCGATAGATTCACTTAATGGTGTACCCATTTTTAATATTAATTTAGAAGCGTTAATTCCTTTTAAAATCAATTCACAGCCATTTTTTTATCAGCCAGAAATCATCTTTCAACTGACGCGATCGGAGATTGATGGGTTACTTGATAAAGCAAACATTGGCGGTCTATATAGCGTGTATGGCTTTGAACCAGGCAAAGGCTATTCTGATACAAACCAGTTTGTTTCCCGACATAAGGTCACTTGGCTTACACCTTTTTATAACCAAATGTTATTCTCTGCAATAGATTATGGTTCTGTCTCAGAAGATAGAAAAAAACGTTTTTTATAATAAAAATAAATATTTGGTTGGTGCGGCAGCAGGGCTAGAAGGGAGCTTTAAACAACTTAGTTATCAATTTGTATGGAGCATACCGCTATCGGCACCTGCTAGTAGAAAAGAAACAGGATCACAGTTCAATTTTAATGCCCAATTTAACTTCTGATTATGGCAGTTTATTTTATATTTTTTACTGTTTATTTTATAAGCTATCTAATAAATCACTATAAATTATCGAGTTATATAGCATACTCGTAGTTAAAAAGAGAAAAAGGTATTTTTTCTCTTTTTTAAGTTAGCTTAGTATTGCACTGATTATCTTCTAGATAGTGGTATTATTCTTTTGGGC
>NZ_MIIZ01000790.1:0-3288 GCF_001743005.1 Shigella sp. FC1967
TCCATCATCCTCTCAAAGATAATTGAAGTGAAAATAATGATTTTGATAAAAAACCGGCATTGCTTTTACAATGCCGGTTTACACTTTTTAAACTTTACAATTTATTGTAAAACAGAAATATCCGCGACTCTTAAGAACAGTTCACGCAATTGACTTAACATCGTTAAACGGTTGATACGAACCGCTTCGTCTTCATCCATTACCATGACTTTATCAAAGAAGTTATTAACCACATCACGTAATGATGCCAGCTCAACTAATGCTTCCTGATATTTGCGTTCTGCAAATAAGGGTGCCAACTTATCTTGTAATACCGCAAGATTCGCTGCTAATTGAACTTCTTCTGGTGCTTTTAAGACGGAAGCTAAAACGGCGTCATTCAGTTTTACATCAGCGGATTTCGCTAAAATATTAGAAACACGTTTATTAGCTTCTGCTAATGCAGAGGCTTCTTCTAATGTACGGAAATAAGTGACTGCTTTAACGCGGGCATTGAAGTCAGCAGGTTGTGTTGGGCGACGTGCTAATACAGCTTGAATAGTATCAATGCTGTAACCCAGCTCTTGATACCAAGAGCGGAAACGGCCTAACATAAATTCAACCACATCACTGACGACATTTTTATTCGTCAGCTTGTCACCGTAGAGGCGAACCGCTTCTTGTGTTAGCTCTTCAATATCTAACGGTAAATCTTGCTCAACAATAATACGTAAAACACCCAATGATGCACGACGTAGCGCAAATGGGTCTTTATCCCCTTTAGGATGTTGACCAATACCGAAAATACCCGCAAGTGTATCCATCTTCTCTGCAATAGCGAGGGCGCTAGCAACAGGATTAGAAGGTAATTCATCACCTGCGAAACGAGGTTGATATTGTTCTTTCAGTGCCACTGCGACTTCTTCGGCTTCACCATCATGACGTGCATAATGCATACCCATAACACCTTGGGTATCTGTGAATTCGAATACCATATTGGTCATTAAGTCACATTTTGACAGTAAACCTGCACGGGTTGCTTTATTAACATCAGCACCCATTTTGTCTGCAATAAAGCCAGCTAATGCTTGAATGCGGTCTGTTTTATCACGCAGTGTGCCTAAATCTTTCTGGAATAATACCGTTTCAAGGCGTGGTAAGTTATCTTCTAAACGTTGTTTGCGGTCAGTTTTAAAGAAGAATTCAGCATCCGCTAAACGAGGACGTACGACTTTTTCGTTACCGCTAATGATTTGTTGTGGATCAGAAGATTCAATATTAGTAACGAAAATAAAGTTAGGTAACAATCCACCTTGTTTATCATAAACAGGGAAGTATTTTTGGTCACCTTTCATGGTGTAAACCAGTGCTTCAGCAGGAACTTCAAGGAATTTTTCCTCAAATTTTGCTGTTAGTACAACCGGCCATTCAACCAATGAAGTGACTTCTTCCACTAAGCTATCGCTTAAATCTGCGATACCACCAAGTTTTTCAGCAGCAAGGCGAGCATCATGAAGAATAATTGATTTACGCGTTTCGTAATCAGCGATAACTTTTCCGCGTTCATAAAGAATTTCAGGATACTGATCCGCATTATCAATAGTGAACTCAGCTTCACCCATAAAGCGATGACCACGAATAACGCGATCGCTTTGGATACCTAAGATTTCACCATCAATAACAGTATCACCTAATAATAAGGTGACTGTATGAACAGGGCGTACAAAGTGAGTGTCTTTATCGCCCCAGCGCATTAATTTGGGGATTGGTAATTTTGATAATGCAGTGCTTACCATGCCAATCAGTAATTTGTTAACCGCTTCACCTTTTACTTCTGCACGATAAAATAACCATTCGCCTTTCTCTGTTGATAAACGCTCAGCTTGGTCAACAGTAATGCCATTACCTCTTGCCCAACCTTCAGCCGCTTTGGTTGGTTTACCCTCAGCATCAAAGGCCTGAGCAATCGCAGGACCACGTTTTTCAATGGTTCTATCTGCTTGTGATTTTGCCATATTAGCCACTTTAATGGCTAAACGGCGTGGGGCTGCAAACCAAGATACATCACCATGAGTGATATTTGCGTTATCCAGTTCAGCCGTAAAATTAGCAGCAAAAGATTCGGCTAAAGAACGAAGCGCTTTCGGCGGTAATTCTTCTGTGCCGATTTCCACGAGGAAAGTCTCAGTTGTCATGATAGCCTCTTACTTTTTACACATAGGGAAACCAAGCGCTTCACGAGAAGCATAATATGCTTCAGCAACCGCTTTGGTTAAAGTACGGATACGTAAAATATAACGCTGACGCTCTGTCACAGAGATAGCTTTACGTGCATCCAATAAGTTAAAGGTGTGTCCTGCTTTTAAAATACGTTCATAGGCAGGTAAAGGCAGAGGCTTTTCTAACTCTAACAACTCACGCGCTTCTTTTTCATATTGCTCAAAGCAAGAAAATAGGAAGTCTACATCGGCGTATTCAAAATTATAGGTTGATTGCTCAACTTCGTTTTGATGATAGATATCGCCGTAGGTGGTTTTACCTAACGGACCGTCACACCAAACTAAGTCATAAACGCTATCAACACCTTGAATATACATGGCTAGACGTTCTAAGCCGTAGGTAATTTCACCCGTAACTGGTTTGCACTCTAATCCGCCTACTTGTTGGAAATAGGTAAACTGCGTCACTTCCATGCCGTTGAGCCAAACTTCCCAGCCTAAGCCCCAAGCACCTAAAGTTGGGTTTTCCCAGTTATCTTCTACAAAACGAATATCATGGATTGTTGGGTCTAAACCTAACTCTCTTAGTGAGCCAAGATAAAGCTCCTGAATATTATCAGGTGATGGCTTAATGATAACTTGGAATTGGTAATAGTGCTGTAAGCGGTTAGGATTTTCACCGTAACGTCCGTCTGTTGGACGACGTGAAGGCTGTACATAAGCCGCAGCAATAGGCTCTGGTCCTAATGCTCGTAAACAAGTCATTGGGTGTGATGTGCCTGCGCCCACTTCCATATCTAATGGTTGGACAATGGTACAGCCCTGGCGAGCCCAGTAATCCTGCAGTGTCAGGATAAGACCTTGAAAGGTTTTGGTATCAAACTTTTGCATGTTATATCCGCATGGCGATACATAGAATAAAAAGAAAGGTTTCAGTATACCTTCTAGACGAAAGATATACAGCAAGGAATGAGGGCAATTTTTCCTCGATCAAAAAAATAATCCCTTAATTGAGTTTATGACTTATGCTCAAAGAATTAGATTTGAAATTTTTTTTTGCCTATTTTACATGTATGTTTTATACAGTATT
>NZ_MIIZ01000791.1:0-3269 GCF_001743005.1 Shigella sp. FC1967
AAAAAATAATCTGGCGCAAATCGAGCAACAGATTAAGCAATTACCCGATTCAGTGAAGCTTGTATTAACACCTGAAAATGCGTTACTTTTTTCAAACTCAAAAGATTACCATAAACACGCTGAAATTCAGGGCGATGGGCCTTTACAAAATGCTATCGCTAAAATGGCTCAGCGTTACAAAGTGTGGATCTTAGTAGGTTCTATGCCTTTAATTAGTCGTGACTCTCCAGATCAAATTACCAGCAGTAGCTTGGTCTTCGATGATGAAGGTGTTATTCGTGCTCGTTATGACAAAATTCATATGTTTGATGTGAGTATTGACGATGAACAGGGCGAATATAATGAATCTTCTATTTATCAACGTGGTGAACGCCTAACCGTGGTTGATACTCCAGTTGGGAAATTAGGTTTAACGATCTGTTATGACCTCCGTTTCCCCGGTATTTTCCAAGCATTAAGAGAAAAAGGAGCAGAGATTATCTCTGTACCAGCGGCTTTTACTCGTTTAACAGGGAAAGCGCACTGGGAGCCTTTATTACGTGCTCGTGCGATTGAGAATCAGTGTATTATCTTAGCACCAGCACAAGTGGGTACTCATGATACGCGCAGAACTTGGGGTCATACCATGGCGATTGATGGTTGGGGGAAAGTCTTGAAAAAGAATCCCGATGCCGTTAGTGCGCTAACGCTGAATGTTGGCGTTGAGAGTCTGCAAGGTATGCGTGAACAGATACGGGTTGTAAAACATAATCGCTTTCGCCCGAAACTGACCCACTTAATCAAAAAAGTTAAGGATAAAGAAGAATTATGAGTTTAGCTGTTGTCAGCGAAAGTCTGTTGGAAGCAAACAAACTTAGTTTAGATGATTTAGCATCAACACTAGAGCAGCTTGCACAGCGTCAAATTGATTATGGTGATCTTTATTTTCAGTCAAGTTATCACGAGGCTTGGATCCTTGACGATCAGATTATTAAAGATGGCTCTTACAATATTGATCAAGGTGTTGGCGTTAGAGCAATTTACGGTGAAAAAACTGGTTTTGCTTATGCCGACCAACTTACGCTTAATGCGCTTAATCAAAGTGCCCATGCTGCGCGTAGTATTGTTCAGGCTAAAGGCAATGGTCGTATCCATACTTTAGGTGCTATTCAACATTCTCCGCTATACAGCTTAAACGATCCACTGCAAAGCCTCTCCCGTGAAGAGAAAATTGCACTATTGCATGAGGTGGATAAAGCCGCTCGTGCTGAGGATAAACGCGTTAAACAAGTTAATGCATCATTAACGGGTGTTTATGAGCATGTCCTTGTTGCCGCTACCGATGGTACGTTAGCTGCGGATGTACGTCCTTTAGTTCGCCTTTCAGTGAGTGTGCTGGTGGAAGAAGATGGCAAACGTGAGCGTGGTGCAAGTGGTGGTGGTGGTCGCTTTGGTTATGACTATTTCTTAACAAAAGTAAATGGTGAAAGCCATGCAATCACTTATGCTCGTGAAGCCGTACGTATGGCATTAGTGAACTTATCAGCAATTGCTGCGCCTGCTGGAACAATGCCTGTGGTATTGGGTGCGGGCTGGCCGGGTGTGTTATTGCATGAAGCTGTGGGGCACGGTTTAGAAGGTGATTTTAACCGTCGTGAAACCTCTGTATTTTCAGGCCGTATTGGTGAGAAAGTCACTTCTGAGCTTTGTACGATTGTTGATGATGGTACTCTCGAAGGTCGCCGTGGCTCTGTTGCTATTGATGATGAAGGTATTCCGGGTCAATACAATGTATTAATCGAAAACGGCATTTTAAAAGGCTATATGCAAGATAAGATGAATGCTCGTTTAATGGGGGTTGCGCCAACAGGAAATGGTCGTCGTGAGTCTTATGCGCATCTGCCTATGCCTCGTATGACAAACACCTATATGTTAGCTGGTAAATCTTCACCAGAAGAGATTATCGCTAGTGTTGATCGCGGTATTTATGCGCCAAACTTTGGTGGCGGTCAGGTTGATATCACATCGGGTAAATTTGTTTTCTCAACCTCAGAAGCTTATTTAATCGAGAATGGAAAAATAACAAAACCAATTAAAGGGGCAACGCTGATTGGTTCAGGTATTGAAGCCATGCAACAGGTTTCGATGGTGGGGAATGATCTCGCTTTAGATAAAGGGGTTGGCGTTTGTGGTAAAGAAGGGCAAAGCCTCCCTGTTGGTGTAGGGCAACCAACATTAAAATTGGATAAAATTACTGTCGGCGGAACTGCTTAATTATTGTTATAGTTATCTATACGTATTGTAAAAACTCCATCTTATGATGGAGTTTTTTATCTGAATAACAGTTAAAGGAGCTAACGAATGGGAAAACGTTTATTGCCCGTGCTTATTGTTGTTGCGGTTTTATTTGGTGTGCTTTACAAAGGACTTCTACCTGAAAGCCAAGTACCCGATCCATCTTCATCAGCACCTATTCCGACATCATCAAGTCATAATCTAAATAGACCTGCACAACAACCTCTGTCCATTGACGAAAAAACACAATCAAATAAAGTGGCTGATTATTTACAGCGTCATCAGCGGTTACCTGATTTTTATCTCACCAAGAAAGAAGCGAGAGCACAAGGCTGGAATGCGAAAGAAGGCAATTTATGTGAAGTTTTACCTGGAAGGGCAATTGGGGGCGATCGCTTTATGAATCGTGAAAAACAGCTACCAGAAGAGACAGGGCGTCAGTGGTATGAAGCGGATGTGAATTATCATTGTGGCCATCGTGGTAGTGACAGATTGCTCTATTCAAATGATGGGCTGATTTATCTCACTACCGATCACTATCGTACAATGACAAAGGTTGCCCCTTAATGAAACAGGTTATCTTCGATTTTAAAAGACTGGTCGATAGAGATGCCTTTTATCACGATTTTGCACTGCAATTTCAGTTAGATGATAAATTTGGCGATAACCTAGATGCATTATGGGATGTGTTAATGGGAGGAATAGCGCTGCCAGTCAGTATTGTTTTCAAGCATTTTCCTCATCATTCCCGTGATTTTCAACCTTTGGTGCAGTTGATGCAAGAAGCAGAAAATGAACTGGGTAAAGACGTTTTAAGCTTTCATTGTGAGCATACAACAAAGTAAAGCAGAATAGAAAATACGCCCTGAAAATCGCAGTGAGGTTGAGTTTACACTGCGTTTTCAGGATGATCCGGTTTTATGACGATTCTGATAAATCTTTTAGATATTGAAAGAGTAAGCGGAATGATTTTGGCGGCTTATTCGCTTCTTTTT
>NZ_MIIZ01000792.1:0-3257 GCF_001743005.1 Shigella sp. FC1967
GCTTTTATCCGATTTGCTTTTCTTACTCTAGCTAAAATAGATTTATAATATTAAAAAATAAAAAAATAGCATAAAAATGAAAATGCATTTTTATTAAAAAACAAAAAAATAAAACCAACTTAATCACTTAAATCTCGCTGCTAAAGCGAATCAGCTATCAATTTTAGCATATTCATATCACGACTTTAAATCCCCTTAGCCACTTCTTTTTAACGTTAACATAATCGTCTAATAGCAAGATTATCAATATAGATAACCTATCACTATTTTATGTCGAAGAAGAAAAACAGACTGTTTTTAAGAAAAATATATTGTATATTCATTGGATTAAGTTAGGAAATATTAATTTAATCGCCGAAAATAATCTTACTATCGGATAAAAGATAAATAAAAATAGAGGGGGATAATGAGATCACTGACTTAAGTCATTAATAACTTGGAGTGCTTGCTTGCAAGCAATGTTTTTCATCGGTGATGTTGAACCATCAAAATCATTTTTGATCGTCAAGATTTGTTCTTTTGCTGCTCGTGGTAGGATTAAATTTCCATTAGAGAGTGCTTTTTTCAACATCATCTAACTTTTCAGTTAACTGCTGACAACTTCCATAATTATCTTTAGATTGATAAACCGCCATAAGCGTATCGCGTTTTGCCTCTACCGTAGAAAGGGTTTTACGTACTGTTGATGACGAATTTTCAATCACTTCGCAACTTTCATTCAAAAACTCATCGCTATTTTCTTTAACGACAGACACAATCAGAATAGCGACAAGAATAGCCAGTATTATAGTCAGCGATAAAATCCCTCCTGCAATAATAAGTATCTGTTTCATCGTAAACTCCACATATAAACCATATCTTTTTCAAGATTTATTTTTAATTTATATAATTAAAATAAATTAGGTTCAATCTGGATTACGATTCTTTTTATTTTTTACATTTTATTACGGAGGTATACAGTTCTATTTATTTTTATTTATAGAAAAAGCACCTAATTTTACTTGATTAGCATTAAATAATATATAAATTTTATTTAATAAATTTATTTTTTTAGAACAACACGCAATATAATTTAAATTATGCCTATTTTCTATAAAAAATGAAATATGGATAAAATATGATCTATTTTACTTATTTAACAACTTATTCTTAATTATCTTGATTATTCTAAATAAGCCTTCATCAAAAATTAAACCAATAAGTGATATTAAACTTATGTTACCCGATATTATTTATACTTCTGGAAGCGAATATTAATAAATAACTCATGCCCGATCTTTGAGTGTACTTTGAGACATAGACTGTGTTGGAGTTTAATGTTTTCATATAACCTGCTATTATATTGCATCAATAATATAACTTTATAATGACATATTTAAAATAAGAACAGTTAGTATTAATCTTCTTTTTTGCCAAGAAACTCCGATGATATCAATTTGAATATGGGTATATAACCAATTGAAATAAAATAGATTAAAAGGCTATTTTGTAATTACGTCATTAAAAGTAAAGAACATTAAACTTTGAATAACAACATTGACCTTCCCCTAAGGGGAATCTTTAAAGTGATAACAATTTCACGATAAATCAAAGGAAACTGTTATGAAAAAAATCTTACCTGCTACGGTTATTTTAATGAGCGTCATCTCTTTTGGTGCAATGGCAAATAATACTCATATGAACATGAATATGGATACACCTCATGGCAGTTCACCAATGCAAAAAGAGCTCAATGATTCCATGAACAAAATGCATGCCGATATGGCAAAAGGAATGAATACTAATAATGCAGATGTTGCATTTGCTGATGGCATGATTGCACACCACTTAGGCGCCATTGATATGGCTAAAATTGAGCTGAAATACGGTACCGATCCTGAAATGCGTAAACTCGCCCAAGCTATTATTGATGCACAAGGCCCTGAAATAGAGCAAATGCAAAAATGGTTAGAAAAAAATAAAAATAATAAATAATAACTTCATAAGGCTGTGATTTATTAGGCGCAGCCTACTTTATTTTTAATATTCCCTTCCAGTTTATTATTAGAAATAAATCAAATAATTTTCTAATATTCATCTCATATATTATAATTTTGTGACGACTACAATATTAATCGCTTTATCCAGTATGGAGTCCATATGAATAAATTTAGAAAAACATGGCGTCATTAACTCAAAAAACTCGCTATGCTGATAGAAAAAATGGACTTATGATACTAATCAATTAAAAACCCCGATCCCGGGATTAACGCTGACACACTGGACTTCTCCTACACCAATTACTAGCCACACTCACAAATCAGGAATATGTTTAATTGCCCAAGGTGAAAAGAGAGTGATCTTGGGCGAAGAAAGCTTTATTTACGATGCCAGCCATTTTTTAATTTCTTCAATAGAACTCCCCGTTATGGCGAATATTATGAAAGCGAGTAATGAAAAACCGTTTTTAGGGCTAGTTATGGAGTTAGATTTGCAAGAAATATCACAACTCATCGTTGATAGTGAATTAACATTTAACTCTGATTCAAATGCTCAAAAAGGAATTGCTATTGGCGAATTATCAGAGCCTTTAGTCAATGCCTTTATTCGCTTACTCACTCTTCTTGATGAACCTAATAGCATTAAAATTCTCGCTCCAGGTATAAAGCGTGAAATTTTTTATCGTCTACTTGTTACAGAGCAAGGTGAACGATTGAATCAAATCGTCACCGCGGGTAGTCATAGTCATCAAATAGCGAAAGCAATTGATTGGTTAAAAAACAATTACATAAAACCACTAAATATCAATGAATTGGCTTTGTGCTCTGGAATGAGCAAATCTGCTTTTTATACTCATTTTAAAACAATGACATCAATGACACCGCTCCAATTCCAAAAAAAAATTACGACTGAGTGAAGCTCGCCGATTAATGTTAACGGAAAATTTAGGTGCAATAACAACAACTTTCCGCGTGGGTTATGAAAGCCCTTCTCAGTTTAGTCGTGAATATAGCAGATTATTCGGAGCTCCACCGGCAACAGATATAAAGATGCTTAAAGAAACGGATCGTATTTAACCGTTATAACTCTCTTATTCTCTCTCTTACCTAATGTATATTATTCATAATCCGTATTTTCGTTTTTTGGAAAAATAGGCAAGAGACTAAGAAGATCAGACATTCATTTCTAACTACAAAAGCGATAGCATTCTCCTCAACAATTAATCTATTCCTATCTTATTTGAAGTTAAAAGCACAATAAACTTTGATTAGATCCTC
>NZ_MIIZ01000793.1:0-3257 GCF_001743005.1 Shigella sp. FC1967
ATTTTATTAAAAACAACGATTATTGATTTTATTATTTATTCAATTCTTCTCTTTTTAGCTTATTTTGGCATAGAAGACGGATTTTGAGACGGATAATATACAGCTCAAAATTTTGTTAAATAGTCTGCTTTACGATAAAGCAGACATTGTGTTCTCTATTTTTTCTTATTAAGCATCGATTTTAAATCAGCAAAAGGGTTATAAGTGGCTGCACCTATATCATCTTGTGCATCTTCACCAGCGATAACCGTTGTGCCATATTGGTCTGCTTCTGTGTATTTTGAATGTTCATGATCATGGCAAAACAGACACAATAATTCCCAGTTACTACCATCTTCTGGGTTATTGGTGTGGTCGTGATCAATATGATGAACGGTGAGTTCACGTAAGTTCGAGTAGACAAATTCACGCGCACAACGTCCACACACCCATGGATAGATTTTCAGTGCTTTTTCACGGTAGCCACTTTCCAACCGTGCATAGTTTTTTGGGATCAGAGCCATTGTTAGTATTACCTGTTATAAGCGAAAGTTTGATAATAGTTTTTCCAATATACTCTGAATGCACGGATAGGTTCAAATCTCACAAGGTCTATTTCCTCTCTTAACTGACTCATCTTACAATCTAATGCACTCTTGGAAATTACAGGTATAATTTCAAAAGTGATTGAGCAAATTTAGGCATAACAATGGCAAAACTTACCTTACAAGAGCAAATGTTAAAAGCTGGGCTTGTGACCAGTAAAAAAATGGCAAAAGTCCAAAGAACAGCAAAAAAATCACGCGTTCAAGCGCGAGAAGCAAGAGAAGCCGTAGAAGAAAATAAAAAAGCGCAGCTTGAGCGAGATAAACGGCTTAGTGAGCAACAAAAACAAGCCACTTTATCTAAAGAATATAAAGCGCAAGTTAAGCAACTTATTGAAATGAATAAAATTACGCCATCAAAAGGCGATATTGACTTTAACTTCACTGACAATAATGTGATTAAAAATATTGTGGTGGATAAACTGACGCAATCTCAATTGATTAGTGGACGACTCGCCATTGCGCGTCTGGATAACGCAGATAAAACGGAATACGCAATTATTCCTGCCAGTGTCGCGGATAAAATTACCCAACGAGATGTGGACTGTATCTTGTTAAATAACGCACTTAGCGAAACAGAACAAGATGAAGACGATCCTTATGCTGATTTTAAAATTCCAGATGATTTGATGTGGTGATGAGCAAAGTGGTTTATAAGCATAGTCTGTATACGCATTGTGCTTTATACTGCGTCTGGACATTTTTGTAGATAAACGATTAAGTAGGCGATAATGGCAATGAACGGAATAATCACAAAGTGGTTTGAAGATAAAGGTTTTGGATTTA
This sequence comes from Shigella sp. FC1967, assembly GCF_001743005.1. Lineage (NCBI taxonomy): Bacteria > Pseudomonadati > Pseudomonadota > Gammaproteobacteria > Enterobacterales > Enterobacteriaceae > Shigella > Shigella sp. FC1967. Next base: position 1,371 of record NZ_MIIZ01000793.1, read on the forward strand.
TTAAAGATGAAAACGGTGATAACCGTTATTTTCATGTGATTAAAGTTGCCAACCCTGCTTTGATAAAGACAGATGCCAATGTCACGTTTGAACCAACCACAAATACGAAAGGCTTGTCTGCTTACGCAGTGAAAGTGATCCCAGACAGTAAATACGTTTATATTGCAGGTGAGCGAGTTAAACTAGCATCCATTAAGTCATTTCGAATTTATAGTGAAGAGATATCTGCAGATACGCATATCAATAAAGAAAATACGGTACTTTCTGTTGGTACCTTAATGAATAGCATCAGACCAAAATCAGCGGATGGCGCGAATAACATGCGCACGTTGAGAAAGCTTGCGATCACCACTATGCACGGAACAGAAATCATTTTTACTGAAGATGAGCTCGATATCGATGAAACAATAAAGGCACTTAAACTGTAAATATCGATAGCTAAAACGGGCTCTCACTGCACGCTTTTATGGGTGTTTGGCTAATGGGGTGGACAAAATGAAGTTCACTCGCATGAAGCATAAGTCGCGGAGTCCGTTCTGTTCCTTTCCTTTCTTCAATTAAACCTTCGTTGCCTCCGCCATATAAATCACAACCTAAAATAGGATGCCCTATAAACTGGCTGTGAATGCGAAGTTGGTGTGTCCTTCCTGTTTCAGGCATAAATTGTACCCGCGTTAGAGGCAATAATGTTCCATCTTCTAACGTCTGATAAAAACGCGCAATAACACGATAACGAGAGCGTGCAGGTTTGCCATTAGTGGGGCAAATCGACATGCGTGGAAACAGAGATGGATCTTTTGCAATCGGCGCATCGATAATTCCTTCATTCTCATCTAAATGCCCGCACAGTAGTGCGTTGTATACTTTGGTTACTCTGCGTAGACTAAATTGTTGACACAAAAGCGCGTTGATTGCTTTATTGCGCGCCACAACCATCACACCAGAAGTACCAAAATCAAGGCGATGAACAAGAGTACAGTCTGGAAATAGCTTCACTAATCGATAATGTACCGAGTCGATGTTTTGTGGATTTTTTCCTGATAAGCTCAATAGTCCAGTTGGTTTATTGATAAGTACTAAATGCTCATCTTGATAAAGGATCTCGATTTCATCATGGCAAGGTGGAGCAATAAAAGTATCAATAATCGTAGACATCAGCTTATCCGCAAAAAAGAAGGAAGTGGATGATAGCGAATTTTAGGCTAACAGGCGAATGTAGAGATATACTCTTACTCATTTGAATACGACGAGTATAAACGTTAATCCTTGGGGACAACTTATGAACAATGACATTCATTTTAAATATTATGATATGGTCGAAGAGTATGCGATGGAATCGATAGAGCCTGTTGCTGAAGCAGAAGAAGATGCACTTGCTCTCTACTTCCAGTTATTACTTACACGATTAATGAATAACGAAGAAATTAGCGAAAACGCACAGCAAGAGATGGCAAAAGAAGCGGGTATTGATAAAAAACGCATTGATGATATCGCCATGTTTCTTAATCGCTGGGGTAACGAATAATACGTATTGGGCTCATAAAAAATGAGCTCATTATTATCCTAATTCACAAAATAATACTCTGCTCCTATATAACTGTATGATTTAACGTATACTCGTTATGCACTTTAATTTCATATAAACTCGCAGAAAGAACAGAACTGCTTTTTATGTTTGCTGTTTTCATCAGATGTTTTAGATTAATTTATTAGGTGAGATATGCTGGATTTTTTAAAAAATTATGACAATTTAACGATCAGCGAAAAGAAAGTATTAAAGTATCTCACCGATAATATTGCGGATATTCCGTATTTAAATATTAATGATCTAGTCGCCAAAACCTTTTGTATCAAAAACGGTTATCATTAATTTATCGCAAAAATTAG
>NZ_MIIZ01000794.1:0-3253 GCF_001743005.1 Shigella sp. FC1967
ATCACGTCTAATTCGATTGTCAAAAAAAAACCATATTTTTATTTTAGATTTATTTTTAACGCTATCTCTTTTTAATTTACTTTTTCGCGAATGTTATTAATAGATCCTGGAGTGTTTATGCAAAAAAATGAATTAAATGATTTTATAGATTTTATCTATGAGGATAATAAAGTCAGTAATGTTGAATTACAGTTTATTCGTGATGTTGCTGATGAAAAGATAGAAGCATTATTTAAACGATTGGGTGAAAATAATAATTTATCTGCATTTCAAAAGTCGATGGATGTATCAGTTCAACTAATGCAAAACGCCTTTTTTGATATTAAAAAGAAAGATGGTTCAGAAGAAGGTAAACGTGAAGTAAAAGAAGCATTTGAATTTCAAATAGCTTATTTGATTGCAAATTATAATCGCTTCTTCTCATTACTTTAATAAAAATAAACCAGCCATTAATTGGCTGGTTTTATTAATTATTTTTCAGTGACAAATTTAAGTGCATTTTCTAAAACAGATAAATCAGCACCCTGTTTATGGGCATTTTCACTTAAATGACGTCGCCATTGTCTAGCACCAGGAATACCTTGGAAAATCCCCAACATATGGCGTGTAACATGACCTAAATAAGTGCCTTGTGAGAGCTCTTTTTCAATATAAGGATACATAGCTCTTACCGCAGCGACGGCGTCAGTAATAGGTAATTGAGTATCAAAAAGCTCATGATCAACCTGTGTTAAAATTGACGGGTTTTGATAAGCCTCACGACCAATCATAACACCATCCATATATTTTAAGTGTTCTTTCGCTTCTTCTAGTGACTTAATGCCCCCATTAATTGCCATCGTGAGATGCGAGAAATCACGTTTTAATTGATAAACACGAGGATAATCTAAAGGTGGAACTTCACGGTTTTCTTTTGGGCTTAAACCCGATAACCATGCTTTACGCGCATGAATAATAAAGGTATCGCAATTATTATCACGGCTAACCGTATCAATAAAATCACATAGAAATTCATAGCTATCTTGGTTGTCGATACCAATACGTGTTTTTACTGTCACGGGAATATCAACGACATCACGCATCGCTTTCACACAATCTGAAACAAGTTGTGCATCACCCATTAAACAAGCACCAAAGCGTCCATTTTGGACGCGATCTGAAGGGCAACCGACATTTAAATTAATTTCATCATAACCACGTTCTTGCGCTAGTTTTGCACATTGCGCTAAAGCTTGAGGGTCGCTTCCACCTAACTGCAAAGAGACGGGATGCTCTTCTTCACTGTATTTTAGATAGTCACCTTTACCATGAATAATGGCACCTGTTGTCACCATTTCAGTATAAAGCAGTGTATTTTGACTTAACTGACGAAAGAAATAACGGCAATGACGATCAGTCCAATCGAGCATCGGCGCAACAGAGAATCTATTTAGTGGGTAATTGCCTTGAATGCCCTGTGTTTGCTTGTTTTTTAATGTTTTATCGGTTGGTGTATTTTCGTGCATTATAACCCATTTTAGTGTATTTTCTCTTTATCAGGACACCAGTGAGGACACCAAAATTTGGTGTCCGCTGAGAGTGAGAGAGGATTTATATAGAGATGGCTTACTATACCATATCAAAACGTGATAGAGCAGATGGCACTGCTCGATACAGATGTTCTGTTTCTGTGAAAGCTGGTGGAAAGAGAATTTATAATGAAAGTAGAACATTCACTAAGCAGGCTCATGCAAAAACATGGGGAACTAAACGTGTTTTAGAGTTAGAGCAAAACGGCATACCAGATCCAACTGATGCAACAAAAATAACAGTCAGAGATTTACTGTTTAAATATTTAAATGATCCAGATCTTGGTGGGAAAGCAGGAAGAACAAAACGGTATGTTTTAGAAATGCTGTTTGATTCTGATTTGTCTAAATATGGGCTAACAGAGCTTACCGTTTCACATATTGTTGATCATTGCAGACATAGACACGCATCAGGTGCATCACCCTCAACCATTAACCATGATGTTAGTTATTTGACCTCGGTATTAAAATCGGCAAAACCTATCTATGGTATAGAATATACGGCTAATCCAGCGTATGAGGCACGCCCGTTACTCATTCAAATGGGATTGATTGGTAAATCGCAACGGCGTAGTCGTAGACCTCAAAAAGAAGAATTGAAACAACTAAGAGAAGCACTTAAAAAACGAAGCGAACACAGAGAGTGCATTATCCCTTATGTTGATATTTTAGATTTTTCTATTCTTAGTTGCATGCGGATTGGTGAAGTGTGCAAAATTCTATGGGCAGACGTTGATGAGAAAAACAGATCAGTAATTGTTAGAGATAGAAAAGATCCGCGTAAAAAATCAGGTAACCACATGTCAGTGCCTTTACTGGGCGATGCATGGGCAATACTGAGTCGCCAACCAAAAACAAGTGATAGAATTTTCCCTTATAACCCTAAATCAGTTACTGCAGGTTTTCAGCGCACCAGGAACGCATTAGGGATTGAAGATCTTAGATATCATGACTTAAGAAGAGAAGGGGCAAGTCGTTTATTTGAAGCTGGCTTTAGTATTGAAGAGGTGGCTCAAGTGACAGGGCACAGATCTTTAAATGTTCTCTGGCAGGTATACACAGAACTTTACCCTAAATCATTGCATGATAAATATTCTGAGCTTACTAAAAGATAAAAAATGGCGAGAAATAACCTCGCCATGATTTAACTATGGATATTCTCTCCAATGATTAGGGTTGTCAAAATCAGGTAACCCTGTAAATCTAACTCTAGCTACATGTACAGGATAGCCTTTGTCAATAGCCCAATCTGCAGCTTCTTTTTGTGTGACAGTTATTTTTACAACCTTACCATTAACCCACACATGATATTCAAACCCAGAGGCATTCTCTGCGTTATCCTTTTGAACTACATAAGCATGACCGTTTGCCATGTTACTTTCCTTAATTTATGGAACAGTATTATTCCACCATTGAAGGTGGTGACTTATTATTTATTTTCAATTGATAGTATTTTGTTTATTTTTAAATTTTGTGATCAAGGCGCCAAAAATATATAAGGTGGTAAGTATAAATCATTAAAATAATGACCATATAAATACTTAATTTCACCTCATATTTATTATCACTGAAGATGAGAGATTTCTTTTTTTAGCTACTTCTCGTTTTTTATCTATCCATTCAGCAAGATCTGAAATATGAACGAGTCGTCCTGATTTTTGATTATCTCTATATGTTGGAAAAGG
>NZ_MIIZ01000795.1:0-3206 GCF_001743005.1 Shigella sp. FC1967
TTTTGTCTCTGCCATTGCGCATATGGAACTTCAATATAAACCAACGTAATTTTTGCATTATAACGATAAAACAAAGAGATAAGTTGATCTCGCATTTTTTCTTTGTAATGTTGGTGGCATTCCAAACAAAAGATTTAGCTGGCACAGCTTCGTTTCTTGCATTATTTTGTCTCTGCCATTGCGCATATGGAACTTCAATATAAACCAACGTAATTTTTGCATTATAACGATAAAACAAAGAGATAAGTTGATCTCGCATTTTTCTTGTAATGTTGGTGGCATTCCAAACAAAAGATTTATGCTCTCGTAAATAAATACGAGCTTGCTCTTTTGCTTGCTGTGCTATCCAACCATTAGCATCTCTATTATCTGGTTTGATATTATTCTGGCGACGGAGCTCATCTAAACTCACAATCGGAAGATCTGCACAATGTTGACGAATAAAGGTATCTTTTCCCATACCTGGTAATCCACATAACACCGTAACCTCACTTCCTTTCTCAGGATAAGGCTCATAATTACAGTCTGTGCTATTTTCTGTATAAAAATAGTGAAAGCGGGCATCATCTGAAGGAAATAGAGCGCTTTTGCGCCAACAGTTTAACTCTTCACAATAAAGTATAAATAGTTCAATTTTATCAAAAAAGTGCCTGCTGATCTTCACAATCTCGCCCTAAAACATCCGCTTTAGCCAATAATGCCAACAAATAGCAATCTACTCTTAATGATGCAGAAAGCAGTGCTTTTTTAGGATCAGGTTTATCCATCACCCATAACGGTAATCCATGGAAGCGAACTAACGCTGCAATCTGTTCTCTATCAGCAAAGTTTAAAGGAACTTTTTCATACAGAAAAAGACGTGTTGTTAATTCACCTTTACGTGCATGACCCGGTGAAACAATACGCCCCTCTTCTTCTCGTGTTGTAGAACGTTTTTCCACATCATGAAATAGTGCTGAGATCCATAAAATTTGCTGCTCTCTTTCAGTTAGTGTCTTATATTCTGGCAATGATTTAACTGAATTGATTACTCTTTGTGTATGAATCGCCACATCACCTTCTGCATGATGAATAGGATCTTGTATAACACCAGCCATATCACGCATTTCGTCATACCGTTCACAGAGGTATTCCCATGACATTTCAGTGTGTAATTTATTATGAAGCATCATTGAGACTCCTGTACTTTTTCCCATATCAGAGGGGCTCGTCGCCAATTTTTTTTCCAATGAACATCTGTTTTAACATGATCTTTTCTAACGTATTTAAAAACACGATGTGAGAAATCATCTAAAGAAAATGCGTGTGCATCTCGTGTAACAATGCCTTCCATTGGGCTCATTTTTTGCGTTAAAACATCATAAGATTGAAAGAAACTTGCCTGTTTAGCTTGTGAAACGATCATATTTTCAAAATCAGTTTTATCCTGACATTTAGGCAGTGTAATCTCTGGTACCGTTGGAAGATCAAACAAAGAAGCATAAAACTGCACTTCTTCCCAACTAAGCCATTTATCTTTATAACGAACTGCAAACACATAAAAATATTCTTCTAGATGTGCATATTCAATAGAATGGATGGCATATAGATTTTCACCGAAAATATCTAACTCACCTAAATCATTTTTCATCATTTGCCAACGTTGACGTAATTGAGATGTCCACGCTGATTGTGTCGGAGTCGCATGCGAGCGTGCAAAAACGCCCATTTTATTTAGGCAATTATTTTCTCCATCGAGTTTTTCTGTATGGATAAGTTGTTTTATTTGGCAAATATCCTGCCACCATTGCGCATTTATACGATCGTCGTTTGTTGTGCCTGGTGAAAAAGGATAGTGATAGGTTCTATCATATTTTTGTGATTGATTATTCATTATTTAATACTCATTAAGTAACAGAATCTCTACCAAATTTAAAAAAAATTTAGTAAGTTAATTTTTCTGTATCTGCACTATTCCTTCAGTGCCTTAATGCGTATTACATAATAACGACCTACAATAAAGAGAAGTGAAAATAAAATAAGTAGCTATATTAACCATAAGCTTAGTAGAGTGCTAGATAAATAACCTTTTTTATCTCTTATATTACTTTTTGCTTAATTCTCAAATCGAATGTCGGAGGAAATATGTACAACGATCTTCAAGGAAAAGTAGCTGCCGTTACGGGTTCATCAAGAGGAATTGGTGCTGCTGTTGTATCACGATTAGTCGCTGAAGGAATGAATGTCGTGATTAACTATCATTCTGACGAAGAAGAGGCCCAAAGCCTTGCCGATGATTTAAATAAATTAAATTTAGGTAAAGCCATTATTTTTGGGGGAGATATTAGTAACGAAGATGTTGCCCATAATTTTATTTATTGTGCCATAAACCATTTTGGTAAACTCGATCTACTTATTAATAATGCTGGAATTGAAGCACAAACACCTTCCCACGCTGTTGATTTATCCGATTGGCGTAAAATTATAGATGTGAATTTAACTAGTTATTTTCTTACCGCTCGCGCTGCACTAAGATATTTTGTAGAAAATAAACTTCAAGGCAATATCATTAATATGTCATCTGTTCATGAGATTATCCCTTGGCCTACTTTTGCAAGTTACGCAGCAAGTAAAGGTGGAGTAAGAATGCTGACTCAATCTCTCGCTCTTGAATATGCAAGTCAGGGTATTAGAATTAATTCAATTGGTCCTGGAGCAATCAACACCCCCATCAACCAAGAAAAAATGCAAGATGATACGCTTCGTGAAGAATTAGAAGAGATGATCCCAATGAAATATGCGGCTGAACCAGAAGTTGTTGCTAATGTAGCCGCTTGGTTAGCATCTGAACAATCAACCTATATCACAGGGCAGACTATTTTTATTGATGGAGGGATGACTCTTTATTCCTCCTTCCAATCTGGTAAAGGTTAATTAGTAATAAAACTCCCACTTTTTGGTTTCTATATGACTAGAAAGTGGGGGACATCATTAATTATTCTTGTTCTAAATCAAGCACAACATTTTTTAGATTTAATCAAGTTATTTGGAAAAATTAAACTTCGCTATCAAAAATAAATGGTGCATATAATTTTCGAGTCTCCATGAAATAGAACCCTTTACTTTTAACCATGCCGTAACAACAAGTTCGCGCCAACAAGCACCTCATCTCGAGCAAAAGCTAAATATAATGTTTTTACCTGAATCTATCTAATTAATAAACATCA
>NZ_MIIZ01000796.1:0-3182 GCF_001743005.1 Shigella sp. FC1967
TTTCACTTTGCCTTTCATCAGCAGAGTGTTAACACTTTCAACTTCGACTTCAAACAGTTTTTGTACAGCTGCTTTAATCTCTGCTTTGGTCGCGTCTTTAGCAACTTTGAGAACGATGGTATTTGATTTTTCCATCGCGATAGAAGCTTTTTCAGATACATGCGCGCGCGCAGTACTTTCAGCAGACGTTCTTCACGGATCATGCCAGCATCTCCTCAACTTGCTTCACAGCGTCAGCAGTCATGACGACTTTGTCGAAGGCGATTAAGCTAACAGGGTCGATTGTTGCTGCATCACGTACGTCAACTTTATATAAGTTGCGTGCTGCTAAATACAGATTCTCATCTACATCAGCAGTAATGATCAGAACATCTTCCAGAGCCATATCTTTCAGTTTCTGTGCTAAAAGTTTAGTTTTAGGCGCTTCAACAGAGAACTTCTCTACGACGATCAGACGATCTTGACGTACCAGTTCAGACAGAATGCTCTTCAGAGCACCACGGTACATCTTTTTGTTTACTTTTTGACTGTGGTCCTGTGGTTTAGCCGCGAAGCTAACACCACCAGAGCGCCAAATTGGGCTCTTGATTGAACCTGAACGTGCACGACCAGTACCTTTCTGTCTCCAAGGCTTTTTGCCTGAACCAGAAACTTCAGCACGGGTTTTCTGAGCACGAGTACCTTGACGAGCACCAGCAGCGTATGCAACGACTACTTGATGCACAAGCGCTTCGTTAAAGTCACGCCCGAAGGTAGTTTCGGAAACAGTCAGCGCGCCTTGCGCGTCTTTCATTACCAATTCCATTCCTATCTCCTCGACGTTACGCCTTGACAGCTGGTTTAACGATCAGGTCACTGCCAGTTGCACCTGGGACAGCACCTTTGACCAGCAGCAGGTTGCGCTCAGCGTCAACACGTACTACTTCCAGGCTCTGAACGGTAACTTGTTCGTTACCCAGTTGACCTGCCATTTTCTTGCCTTTGAACACCTTACCCGGAGTCTGGTTCTGACCGATAGAACCCGGAACACGGTGAGACAAGGAGTTACCGTGGGTAGCATCTTGAGTACGGAAATTCCAGCGCTTTACAGTACCAGCAAAACCTTTACCTTTAGATGTTCCAGTAACGTCGACTTTTTTAACGTCAGCGAAAATTTCTACGCTAATGCTTTGACCTACAGTATATTCTTCGCCTTCATTCAGACGGAATTCACGTAGTAAGCGGCCAGCTTCAACACCAGCTTTAGCAAAATGACCTGCTTCAGGTTTCAGTACACGGTTAGCTTTTTTGCTACCAGTAGTCACCTGAATGGCACGATAACCGTCTTTCTCCAGATCTCTGACCTGAGTAACACGGTTGTTTTCAATTTCGATAACGGTTACAGGGATTGAAACGCCATCTTCAGTGAAGATACGAGTCATTCCTACTTTCTTACCGACTAAACCAATCATTGTTTCAACCTCTCAATCGCTTGATGACCTGATTAACCTAGGCTGATCTGCACGTCTACGCCGGCAGCCAGATCCAGACGCATCAGAGCATCAACGGTTTTCTCGGTTGGCTCAACGATGTCAACCAGACGTTTGTGAGTGCGAATTTCATACTGATCACGCGCATCTTTATTAACGTGCGGAGAAATCAACACTGTGAAACGCTCTTTGCGAGTCGGCAGTGGGATTGGACCACGAACTTGCGCACCAGTGCGCTTAGCAGTCTCTACGATTTCCGCAGTTGATTGATCAATCAGACGATGATCAAAAGCTTTCAGGCGGATACGGATTCTTTGGTTCTGCATGAGACCAGAGCTCCAACTATTTTTTATAAACGTAAATGATTACTACTCGTACCCATTTCGATTGATGAGAGAGTGTAATCGTTCTGCATATAACTCCCCAATCGGGAGTATTATATTAATGCAATAAAAAAATCTGCATTAGCTGATAAATCAGCCTCACTAAATCAGTGAGCCTGCGCATTATACTTGCCTGAATGATGAAATCAAGCCAAGAATAAAAAATCAGCGATAAAAATTCATTTTATCTTTTCAAAAATAAAGAAAGCAAAGGCGTTCTTCATCACCTTTGCTTTAAAAACAGTCTAACAATCCACTAAAATTGATGGATTACTCTTCAATCATTTGCGCTTGTAGATAGTTTTGAATTCCCATTCGTTCAATAAGTTCAAGTTGGGTTTCAATCCAATCAATATGCCCTTCTTCATCGGTTAGAATTTCTAACATAAGATCACGACTAACATAGTCATGAATTGAATCAGCGTAGGCAATGGCTTCACGTAAATCTTTGGCACCGCCTAATTCCAATTCCAAATCAGAACGTAGCATTTCTTCAACATCTTCGCCGATGTTTAATTTACCTAAATCTTGTAAGTTAGGAATGCCTTCAAGGAACAAAATACGCTCGATATATTTATCAGCGTGTTTCATTTCATCTATGGATTCATGATATTCCATTTCATTGAGGCGTGTAAGCCCCCAATTCTTGAACATTCGGGCATGTAGGAAATACTGATTAATTGCAACAAGCTCACCACCTAATAACTTATTAAGGTGGGCTATCATTTTTTTTATCACCTTTCATTTTTTATGCTCCTTTGCTTCCAGTCTTTTTTAGTGTAGACCTTTTATACAAAGAGGAGAGAAAGGAAATTTAAAATTTGTTATGCAACTTCAGAAATTTGAGGATGAAGAGCAACTTGCTCATTTTCGATAAGTTGACGAGCTTGACGTACACACTTACCACAACAACTTCCAACAGGTAAGATCTTACGTAATTCATTAATAGTGTGGATTTGATGTTTATGGACTGTCGAGATAATTTTTTTATCACTCACTCCGTGGCAAAGACATACGTACATAATAACAACCTCATTAACTACTCACGAAAAGGATAGTAAATGATAATTATTATGATTTCAATTTCTATTTGTTTAACTTAAGTGTATTTATATCATCGAGGATGGTGAAGCAAGAAAGGCATTAATATTTTATTGAAATTTAAAATACCTCATTTTCAGATACAAAAAAGGGCATCTAATGATGCCCTTCTCTAGGAGAATTACGCGAGTAATTAACCTAAAATTACTTTAGCAACAACGCCCGCACCTACTGTACGGCCACCTTCACGGATAGCGAAACGTAAACCGTCGTCCATCGCGATTGGGTG
>NZ_MIIZ01000797.1:0-3174 GCF_001743005.1 Shigella sp. FC1967
TTCAATTAACTAATAATGGTGATTTAGCTTCATTAGTACAAAGTTGGATAGATGATGGTGACATAAATTCAACACCTGAAGATGCAAACTCTCCTTTTTATTTTATAATATAAAAAAGCAGACTCAATGGGGTCTGGCTTTTTTTGGGGGGCTTATAATGAAAAAAATTAATATTTTCTTTTTAATTATCTTGATATTACCCTCGACTGTATTAGCGAATATTATTATTAATGGTACTCGTGTTATCTATCATGAAGGAACAGACAGTGTTAATATTCAATTAACTAATAATGGTGATTTAGCTTCATTAGTACAAAGTTGGATAGATGATGGTGACATAAATTCAACACCTGAAGATGCAAACTCTCCTTTTTTATTTATATCCACCGATTGTAAAAAATTGCAGGTAGGCAAGGTCAAAACATTAAAAAATAAAAAAATACTGATAAAAACATCATCGGGCAATATTGAGCAAGTCTATTATTTAAATATTTTGGATATTCCAGAGAATGCGGAAGTACTAAAAGGAAAAAGCTATCTTCAATTAGCAATGAAAACAAGAATTTAAAATTTTCTATCGACCTGAAGGACTTACTTGATAATCCAGAGCGTATTAATGAAAAAGTTACTTATCAATTAAATGGTAATAAAGTTTTAGTTAAAAAATAACTCACAATATCATTTCACAATCGCATCTATTTCTACACAAGAGACACCACGTCTTACGCTTACTGATTCTGAAATGATCCCCTCCACAATCTTCTCGTGAGTTACCTTTTAATTAATAGATTAATAAGTAATTCCGTTGTTGTTATTTATGTTGATGATTTTGGTGTTTATAAATCACAGAATATTAAACTCTAATCGAGATAACATCGTGAATAGTCCAAAATATCTCTCAATCCTTATTTTTTTAGGAATACAAAGTTATGCTCAGGATCTGTATGCAGAGGGATTTGATACATCTTTATTAGTAGGAAAATCAAAGAATAGTGATATTTCACGATTTTATATTGATGACAAAATTCCAGAAGGAAAACAACTAGTCGATGTTTATATTAATCAAGTATGGAAAGGACAATTTGAAGTCAATGTGCTAGGGAATAATGCAGGTATTAGTTTTGAACCGAATGATGTAAATAAGTTAGGTTTAAATTTATCGTTGTTAGCAAAACAAAAAATAGCACAGAACAACACAATTTTATCCAATGAGTTGGCAACAGGGGTTGCTTCAACATTAGATGTTAATAGATTAAGGCTCGATATCACTGCACCTCAGATCTCTGTTAAACAATCAGAAGTAGGGTATGTAGACCCCAGTTATTGGGAGCAAGGCATTTCTGCACTGATATTGTCTTATAATTTAAACTATTATAACTATAAAGAAAAAAAAAGGAAGTAAAAAGCAATAACGAGAATTTTTTTGCCAATATTAATTCAGGTATTAATTTAGGCGCGTGGCAATTTAGAGATGAATCTAACTACTCTTATTATTCTCATGGCAAAAGCCAATGGAAAAATAATACACGCTATGTTTATAAAGCATTAAGCCAGATAACCGCAGGCTTAACAATTGGCGATTTTTATACGCCGGCAACACTTTTTACCAGTATTTCATTTAGAGGAGCGTCATTGGCAACTGAAATGGGCATGTTACCTAATTCAAGCCAAGGATTTGCTCCTATTATTCGTGGCGTTGCACAAACAAACGCATTAGTTAGTGTTTATCAAAATGAAAACTTAGTTTTTCAAGAGAATGTACCACCGGGTGAGTTTTCTTTCCGTGATATTCAGCCAACGGCTGGTGGGGGTGATCTGTTAGTGGTTATTCAAGAAGCCGATGGCAGAAGAGAGTCATTTACAGTGCCATTTTCAGCCGTTCCCGACATGCTAAAAGAAGGGGTTTATCGTTATAACGTGATACTGGGAGAGTCACGAATAAACAATACAGATTACCGACCTAAATTTGTGCAAGGTGAACTTCATTATGGTTTAAATAATCTGGTTACGCTTTATGCAGGTGGCATTGTCAGTGAAGATTATTATTCAGCATTGATTGGTAGTGGTTGGAATTTTAAGTTTGGGGCGATTTCTGCTGATATTACTCATGCAAGTGCAGATTTACAAAAAGACAAAAAAACAGGACAAAGTTTTCGTCTCTCATATAGCAAATATATGGATGCGACACTAACGAATTTAACATTGGCGGCTTATCGTTACTCTACCCGTGATTATTATAGCTTTGTGGACTCAATTTACGCTCATGACAACTATCAGGCTTGGAAAGATTATCAACATGATCTTGCTAAACAGCAGGGGAATAATAATGCTTCTTCTGATTTAGATCTCACAACGTTTGATGCATTACGAGGTTCTAGAGCAAAAAATACGTTTACTGTAAATCTTAATCAATATTTAGGTGGGCAGCGTGGCGTTATTTTTCTTTCAGGAACACATCGAAACTATTGGAATACGGATGAGAGTAATCGTGAGTATCAGTTAGGTTATTCAAATAACTATAAAGATATTGCTTATAATTTTTCTGTATCGAAATTAAGAAATTACGATAATAAAGAAGAAACTCGTTATTATTTAAACGTCAGTGTGCCAATTTCATTTTTTGACAAAAGAGCCAATATTAATACTTCAGTTTATGCGACTGATTCACGCTATCAGCAATCTACATTGAGTATAAGTGGAACTGCGGGTCAAGATGATTTGATCAATTATACTTTAACCAGCTCAAATCAAACGGGTGGCAATAATTTAATCGGCGCGAATATGAGTTATCGACATCCTTATAGCACCTTATCTGCCTCTTACACTGAAGCCAATAATTATCGCCAAGGAGGATTAGGCACTAGAGGAACGATTGTCGCTATTCCTAATCATATTGTATTTTCTGGAGATACAGGAAATACGTATACCATTATTGAAGCCCCTATGGCGAATAATATGATGGTAAATGGGAATAAAGCGACATTAACTAATAATCATGGTGTTGTTTTAGTGGCGAATACGATCCCTTATCGTACTCATATTGTATTTTCTGGAGATACAGGAAAATACGTATACCCATTATTGAAGCCCCTATGGCGAATAATATGATGGTAAATGGGAATAAAGCGACATTAACTAATAATCATGGTGTTGTTTTAGTGGCGAATACGATCC
>NZ_MIIZ01000798.1:0-17985 GCF_001743005.1 Shigella sp. FC1967
AAAAAGATTTACGTCGCGACTTACATAAAACGATTGCGAAAGTATCAGATGACCTAGGTCGTCGTTTAGCCTTTAACACCGCGATTGCGGCCATTATGGAGTTAATGAATAAGTTAACTCGTGCAACGCAAGAAACAGAACAAGATCGTGCTTTAATGCAAGAAGCCTTAGAAGCCATTGTTCGTATGCTTTCTCCAATCATCCCTCATGCTTGTTTTGTTATGTGGCAGGCATTAGGTGGAAAAGAAGACGTTGATGTTGCACCATGGCCTGTTGCTGATGAAGAAGCAATGATCGATGACACCAAACTGATCATCGTTCAAGTCAATGGTAAAGTACGTGGTCGAGTCACTGTTCCGGCTAATTCAGAAAAAGAATATGTTCAGGAAATGGCGACAAAAGAGTACAGTGTTGCTAAATACTTGGAAGATGTGACTATTCGTAAGGTCATCTATGTTCCAGGAAAACTACTGAACATCGTTGTTGGCTGATAAGGAGGCCTAGTGCGATATCTACTTTCGCTATTTTTCGGTTTAGCGGTGTTAATCACCGCTGGCTGTGGTTTTCACCTTCAAGGTAAAACTCAGGTTCCAGCAGAATTAAAAACGCTTTATCTTAGCTCTGGTGACCCTTATGGCCCATTATCTCGTGTAATGCGTCAACAACTTAGACTTAGTGGTGTCCAACTTGTTGAAAATCCAACAGCAAACATCCCTATTCTTAAAATTGTCGGTTCATCAGAAAGTAAAGAGACCGTTTCTGTGTATCAAGACGGTAAATCAGCAGAACGTCAGTTAACATTTGTGCTTGATGCGCAAGTGATTATGCCTGATGGCACGATTTACCCAATTTCATCACAGGTCTCACGCCCATTCTTCGATAACCCATTAGAAGCATTAGCGAAAGATGCTGAAAATGACATTATCAAGCAAGAGATGCGTGAACAAGCGACAGCAATATTAGTGCGTAAATTATTGGTTGTTCACAACGCTGAACGCCAAAAAGCGACACAAGCTGAGCAGGCAAAACAGATAATCTCACCAGCCAAATGATCCGCTTATATCCAGAACAACTGAATGCGCAGCTCCAAGAGGGGCTGCGCCAAAGTTACCTACTCTGGGGTAATGAACCGCTGTTACTCCAAGAGTCTCAAGATGCTATTCAATCCGTGGCTAAATCCCAAGGATTCATCGAACATTATCAATTCACCCTTGATAATAATACGGACTGGAATGAAATTTACTCGCTTTGTCAATCGCTAAGCCTTTTTTCTCAAAAGCAATCTCTTTTACTGCATTTACCTGAAAATGGTCCCAATGCAGCGATGTCAGAAAAACTCACTCGCCTATCTCAAGAATTACATCAAGATTTATTGTTGATTTTACGTGGCAATAAACTCACAAAAGCACAAGAAAACAGTGAATGGTTTAAAACGCTAAGCCAACACGGAACTTACATTTCTTGTCTAACCCCAGAGCTTGATAAATTACCTCATTGGGTTGCACGTCGAGCAAAACAAAAAGGGTTAGTGCTGGATGAACAAGGTAATCAATTACTTTGCTACTGTTATGAAGGAAATTTACTGGCACTAGCACAAGCTATCGAGCGCCTTTCTCTGTTGTACCCTGATGGTAAGCTAACGCTCCCAAGAGTCGAGGCCGCCGTCAATGATGCGTCACATTTTACCCCTTATCACTGGGTTGATGCATTACTCGCTGGGAAAACACAACGTGCATGGCATATCTTGCAACAACTCAAAAGAGAAGACGCTGAACCAGTCATTTTACTCAGGACGTTGCAACGTGAATTAATGCAGTTGATCACTCTACATCGTGAGTCTAAAACAGCTTCGTTAAAAACGATTTTTGATAAACATCGAATCTGGCAAAACCGACGCCCAATATTCACAGCAGCACTACAACGTTTATCTGAACATCAATTGCTGACAGCAATAAGATTGCTAACAACAATTGAAATTACTCTTAAACAAGATTATGGACAAACAGTTTGGCCTTCTCTTAGTGCGCTAGGGTTATTACTTTGTGGAAAAGCATTGCCTGAAGGATTTGTAAGCCATGCCTAGAACCAATCACTCAACACCTTTAATTAATCAAGCCATCGCTTTATATGGTGGTACATTTGATCCTATTCATTATGGACATTTGCGTCCTGTTGAAGCACTTTCAGGATTAATTGGTTTAAAAGAAGTGATTTGGTTACCTAACAATATTCCTCCTCATCGCCCTCAACCAGAGGCATCTTCTCAACAACGTCTTGAGATGGTACGCCTTGCTCTTGAGCCATACTCCTCATTTAAAGTCGATACTCGAGAGCTTGAGAAGCCAACACCTTCTTATACTATTGAGACACTAAGAGACTTCAGAAAAGAGATCGGTGATAAGCATCCTTTAGCTTTTATTATTGGTCAAGATTCATTACTTTCTATTAATACATGGCATCAGTGGGATGAACTGTTGAATGTATGCCATTTACTAGTTTGCGCCCGTCCCGGTTATCAAACACATTTTGGCTCGGCAAAAATGCAGACATGGCTGACCACGCATCAAACTCATCAGCAAGAAGACATTCATTGTTTACCTGCGGGCAAAATATTTCTCGCTGACACACCACTTTATAATATTTCAGCGACAGAGATTCGAGCTCGTCACAAAGCCGGTTTAGATTGCCACGATTTACTACCTACCCTTGTTGAAGACTATATTCGCCAGCAACAACTTTATAAATAAGATGTTCATTCTAAAGTTGTGCTCTTAAGTCATTAAAAGCAGATGGATAAGGCGAAAAATAGCGTTGATTAATCAAATAATCATCAGGATAAATGGTTAACCAATATTGAAGTAAATCATAAGGTTGAGAGAAAGGCACTACACCTTGACGATATAACAAAATTGTCTGTGACATTTCTTGTTTCTGTTGCGAATTTAGTGCTCGCTTAAAATATCCTGCCATATGCATCAATGCATTAGTTTGTCCTTCTCGATTTGGTGCAACACTTAATGCTCTCATTAGCTTTTGTTGATATGTCGAGGCAATTTCGTCAAGGGAGATTTCGTCAGAAAGATTAGCAATATAGCGTCCTAACTCTCGATAAGCCACTTGTGAATAAGCCATAATCAAATACTTATATCGACTATGGAATTTAATCAAAGCCCCTTTACTTAATAATTGATTAACCTGTTGTTGATAATCAAATAGTGTAAAAAATTGGGTAAGAAAATGATCAAGAGCAATAGGCTGTAAAAGTTGCTCAAAGCTTAATTGAGGTAAGATAAAATTTGATGGTGAAACAATACGATCCCCTTCTTTTCCGATATAACCATAAATTGGCAACAAATGTTCTCTGCTTTGGGGATCTATTTGCAAAATACCTATTTTTTCATCTTTTACGACATGGCAAAGTAACGCTAACTTTTCTTGTAATTGGCGATTGCATTTACTCACAATTTCTGAAGATAGTCCGAGATAATATTCTTTTCTTTCCATTCTTTTTCTCTCTAACTAAAAAAGTATGAGTATGAGCCTGTATAATCTAAACTTAACAAACAAAGTGCAACAGGCTAATTAGGTGTCTAATCAGCATTGACAGACGAGGTTTAGCTGTTATTCTCACCCTCTGTTCCCTTAAGGGAACTGTAAGGTAAAACTGTCGTCTAAACGGAAAAGTTCTTATCTGCCTTCTTTTTGTTATTTATTATGGCGCAGTTAATGGGCATATATGAATTTTTTTTAAATCAAACGTCGAAAAACAAGAAAATGAGGTTGATGTTCTTGTTATTGCTAACTGGAATTAATCATTCAGTAAAATAGATTTATTGGTATAAATTCCTTTAAAATAGCATGCATATTCTAAATAATTTGAGCCGCAGTTAGACAACAAGTGAGTAAGTCTCTAGGAGCATACCAAAGTATATAACTAGTGCAAAATAAATGTCGTCAACAACGCTGCAACTTGAAGTACCACGAGTATGTTATTTTTCGATTGAATTAACTCATTAGATTAAAGGTGATCCTTTTGCAAGGCTCTGAATTACAGCAATTTATTATTGATAAACTTGAAGATTCTAAAGCTCAAGACATTATTGCATTAGATGTACGCGGAAAATCAAGTGTGACTGATTACATGATTATTTGTACAGGCACATCAAGCAGACATCTCATGTCTGTTGCAGATAATCTCGTTGATGATTGTCGCGAAGTAGGGTTACAACCTTTAGGTGTTGAAGGTCAAGGCGTTTCTGACTGGATTGTCGTTGATCTTGGTGAAGCCATGGTACACGTCATGCAAGAAGATAGCCGCCGTATGTATGAACTTGAAAAACTCTGGAGCTGAGTTTGAAATTACAGCTCATTGCCGTTGGTACAAAAATGCCGGACTGGATACAGACCGGCTTTATGGATTATCTTAGTCGATTTCCCAAAGACATGCCTTTAGAACTTATCGAGATCCCCGCTGGCAAGCGAGGGAAGAATGCGGATATTAAACGTATTCTCGAAAAAGAAGGTGAACACATGTTAGCAGCCGTAGGTAAAGGAAATCGCATCGTCACTCTCGATATTCCAGGTGCTCGCTGGGATACGCCAAAACTTGCAGAACAGCTTGATCGATGGAAGCTTGATGGTAGAAATGTCAGCTTACTCATTGGTGGCCCTGAAGGCTTAGCACCCGCTTGTAAAGCTGCCGCAGAACAAAGCTGGTCGTTATCTCCTTTAACAATGCCACATCCCCTTGTTCGTGTCGTGGTTGCAGAAAGCCTTTATCGAGCATGGAGCATTACCACAAACCATCCTTATCATCGTGAATAATCAATAATTGGCGGGTCAGTAAGTGAAGTCAAATGGGATGAAAAGAAAAAAACGTACCCCGTTTCGAGATTATACAGCGGAATCAAAGTTATTTATCCGTCGTGTAATTGTCGCATTTTCAGTAATTATTATATTAAGTGGTATTTTGGTTTTTAACCTCAATCACTTACAGATCGATCGCCATGATGATTACCAAACACGTTCAAATGATAACCGAATTAAATTAGTCCCCATTGCGCCCAGCAGGGGCATTATTTATGACCGCAAAGGTATCCCTCTTGCACTAAATCGCACTATCTATCAGTTAGAAATTGTGCCTGAAAAGGTAACAAACCTACAAGAGACGCTTGAAAGTTTAAGGGATGTTGTTGACTTAACTGACGAAGATATTGCAGCCTTTGAAAAAGAACGCAAGCGTTCACGTCGATTTAGCTCTATTGCCTTAAAAACAACATTAACCCAAGTACAAGTCGCACGTTTTGCTATCAATCAATACCGTTATCCCGGCTTAGAAATTAAAGGCTATCAACGTCGTTATTATCCTTATGGTTCTGCATTAACGCATGTAATTGGCTACGTCGCAAAAATTAACGATAAAGATGTTGAACGCCTTGATAAAGAAGGTTTATCACCTAACTATGCGGCAACTCATGATATTGGCAAGTTAGGCATCGAACGTTATTATGAGTCTGTTTTACACGGAACAACAGGTTATGAAGAAGTTGAAGTTAATAGCCGTGGTCGAGTTATTCGCCAATTACATGAACAGCCTCCACAAGCAGGTAAAGATATCTATCTTACCATTGACCTTGAACTGCAAACCTATATTGAAACATTACTCACCACAAGCCGAGCTGCAGTTGTCGTAACCGATCCTCGCAATGGTGAAATTTTAGCGCTTGTATCAAACCCGAGTTATGACCCTAACTTGTTTGTCGGTGGGATTTCGAACACCGAATATCAAAGGTTATTAAACAACCCAGATAGACCGCTGATCAACCGTACAACCCAAGGTCTGTATCCGCCAGCATCAACTGTAAAACCGTTTATGTCTGTTGCTGCATTAAGTGAAGGTGTAATCACTGCCAATACAACAATTCATGATCCTGGCTGGTGGCAACTTCCTGGCTCTGAAAAACGTTATCGCGATTGGAAACGTTGGGGACATGGAAAACTTAATGTTACAAAATCTATCGTAGAATCTGCGGATACTTTCTTCTACCAAGTTGCTTATGATATGGGAATTGATCGTATATCAACGTGGATGGGTCGCTTTGGTTATGGCGAATATACTGGTATTGATCTATCCGAAGAGCGCAACGGCATTATGCCAACGCGAGAGTGGAAACAACAACGTTATAAAAAGCCTTGGTATCAAGGCGACACGATCCCCGTAGGGATTGGGCAAGGTTATTGGACAGCAACGCCAATTCAAATGGCGAAAGCTTTAATGACATTAATTAATGATGGTCAAGTTAAAACCCCTCACCTACTTTATGGTACAAAGCTTGGCAATGAAATGTTGCCTTATGTTGATACTGAAACACGCCAAATTGGTGATATCAACTCAGGTTATTGGGAATTAGCAAAACACGGTATGTATGGTGTGGCTAATTTCCCTAATGGTACAGGTCGCCGAAGTTTTGCTGATGCACCTTATAAAGTAGCCGCAAAATCAGGAACGGCACAGGTGTTCAGTTACGAAACCTACAATGCGAGCCAATTGGCTGAACATCTTCGTGACCACAAATTGATGATTGCCTTTGCGCCTTATGATAAGCCAACGGTAGCCATCTCTATTATTCTAGAAAATGGTGGCGCAGGCCCTTCTGTCGGTGATATTACAAGACAAATTCTAGACCACATTCTTCTTGGTGATAACAATACTGTATTGCCAGCTTCTCCACCCGCACCACGTGGTTCAGAGGAATAATACTCATGACTGAAAATAATAAGAAAAAATCCTTCTGGACACGGATCCATATCGATCCCTTATTCTTACTTTGTATTATTGCTTTATTAGGATACAGCGCATTTATTATGTGGAGTGCCAGCGGACAAGATCCAGAAATGATGCAACGTAAGATAGGACAGATTGCAATGGGGTTTATGATCATGATAGTCATGGCGCAAATCCCCCCCAGAGTCTATGAAAGCTGGGCGCCTCATCTCTATTTTTTCTGTGTTATTTTGCTTATTCTTGTTGATGTCTTTGGTCAAATAAGTAAGGGGGCACAACGTTGGCTTGATTTAGGTATTGTACGTTTTCAGCCTTCAGAAATCGCTAAAATAGCAGTACCTTTAATGGTCGCCCGATTTATGAATCGTGATGTGTGCCCTCCTACATTGCGTAATACTGCTATTGCTCTAGTACTTATTTTTGTGCCAACTTTATTAGTTGCAGCGCAGCCGGACTTAGGAACATCAATTCTTGTTGCCGCTTCCGGATTATTTGTCCTTTTCTTGGCGGGCATGAGTTGGCGCCTTATCACCGTAGCGATTATTCTTGTTGCCGCCTTTATCCCCATACTTTGGTTTTTCCTCATGCATGATTACCAGCAAGCACGAGTAATGATGCTTCTTGACCCCGAATCAGATCCACTTGGCGCGGGATATCATATCATCCAATCTAAAATTGCCATTGGTTCTGGTGGATTACATGGAAAAGGATGGTTACAAGGCACTCAATCTCAATTAGAATTCTTACCAGAGCGCCATACGGATTTTATTTTTGCTGTATTGGCTGAAGAACTCGGATTAATTGGTGTTTTGATACTACTGACGCTTTATATACTCTTAATCGCGCGAGGCCTATACCTTGCAACGAAAGCACAAAATACATTTGGCAGAGTAATGATTGGCGGATTAATGTTAATTTTCTTTGTCTATGTGTTTGTCAACATAGGCATGGTGAGTGGCATCCTTCCTGTTGTGGGTGTTCCATTACCGCTGATGAGTTATGGCGGCTCTGCTCTTATTGTGTTAATGGCAGGGTTTGGTATCGTGATGTCAATTCATACACACCGAAAACTACTATCGAAAAGTTTATAATGAGGTTTTTATGCGTCTGCAATGGGTTTTGATTGGTATCAGTGCATTGCTACTATCAGGGTGTGTTAGTGATAAGCCGAATACGAATAAACAACCAGCACCATTACCCAATGTGCCAACTCAACGTGTGCTCGGTACTGAGCCACGTTACGAGCCTTATCACCCTACCGCCAATCAAGATTACCGAAAAAATGGGGTGGTTTACCGTATTGTGAGTGATCCTGCCAACTTCAGTGAGCGAGGAGAAGCCGTTGTCTATGATAGTTTAGCAATGAGTCGTTTAACGAGCATTGGTGAGCGCGTTAATCCCTATGAATTTGCTGCCGCACATCCGACATTACCGATCCCAAGCTATGCAAAAATCACAAACTTGCTCAATGGACGCACAATGGTTGTACGTATTAACGACCGTGGTCCTTACGTCAATGGAAAACAAATTCAAGTCACTCCAGCCGTTTCTGATAGCTTACGTTTAATGCCGACAACCCCATTGCTTATTGAAGGAATTGTTGTTGACCAAACAGGCCATATGAGTGGTGTTGGTACACATGGTGCACAGATAGAAAAGAAAACAACAGCATTGCCAGAACGTCCTAATTTTAATGCTCAGCCTGCTGCGCCTACAAGCAACAATATGCCTATTGAGCCTTCAGCTCCAGCTCCAGCTCCAGCTCCAGCTCCAGCTCCAAAGCCAGTATTATCCTCAAATTCCATAGCACAAGGTTTTTATGTCCAAGTCGGTGCTCTCAGTAACGAAAATAATGCTCAGTCTTGGCTCAATGACTTATCATCATTATTTAGCACCCAAGGTGTGATAAATAAAACAGATGGATTATATAAAGTGCAACTCGGCCCTTATTCATCGAAAGATCAAGCCGAAACAATAAAAAACAAATTAAAACAAGTTAAAGATATCACTGGATTTATTATTACCCAATAAGGGATATTTTTACGTAAAATCCTTTTTATATCAGCAAATTCAAGCGTAGAATCGTCTGGATTTCTGATATTTTATTTATCAGCCCCTATTTTTCACTGAATTTTTGGATTAAACAAACAGAATGAAACAAATACTCCCAGCAAAATTACTAAGAACAAGTCTATTAAGCGCCACTTTTGCTTTACTCACAGTAAGTCATCAAGGCATTGCGGAAGATTCCCTAAAAACAATGATACCCGCTGTTCCTAGTATCGAAGCCGAATCTTATATTCTTATTGATTATAATTCAGGAAAAGTACTGGCTGAAATGAATGCCGACGTTCGCCGCGATCCTGCAAGTTTAACCAAGATGATGACCAGCTATGTTATCGGTCAATCTATTCGTGCGGGTAAAATCTCTAATAGCGATATTGTCCCCATTGGTGAAGAAGCATGGGCAACAGGTAATCCTATTTTTCGTGGTTCTTCTTTAATGTTCTTAAAACCGGGTGATCACGTTACAGTCGCACAATTAACGCGTGGTATTAACTTACAATCAGGTAATGATGCTTGTGTCGCAATGGCCTCTTACATTGCGGGAAGCCAAGATACATTTGTGACCATGATGAACGATTACGTTAAACGTCTAGGTTTACAAAATACACAATTCCAAACCGTTCATGGTCTTGATGCCCCTGGACAATACAGCTCGGCGCGCGATATGGCGTTAATTGGTGCTGCATTAATTCGCGATGTACCAGATGAATATGCCATCTATAAAGAAACAGAATACACCTACAACAATATCCGCCAAACTAATCGAAATGGTTTGTTATGGGATACCAGTTTAAACGTTGATGGTATTAAAACAGGCCACACTGCATCTGCTGGCTATAACCTTGTCGCTTCTGCAACTGAAGGCAATATGCGTTTAATTTCTGCGGTTATGGGCGGTCATTCATCTAAAGGTCGCGATGCCGAAAGTAAAAAACTACTTACTTGGGGTTTTCGTTTCTTTGAAACTGTAAAACCATTACAAGTGGGTAAAGAGTTCGCGGCTGAGCCTATCTGGTATGGTGAAACAGATAAAGTACAATTAGGGGTAGATAAAGATGTTTATTTAACTATTCCTCGCGGTCGTTTAAAAGATTTAAAAGCCAGCTATATTCTTGATAATGTAGAATTACATGCACCAGTCACTAAAAATCAAGTTGTGGGAACAATTAATTTCCAACTTGATGGCCAAGTTATTGAGCAGCGCCCGCTTGTTGTGATGAATGATGTAAAAGAAGGTGGTTTCTTTAGCCGTATTATCGACTATATAAAATTATTATTCTCACACTGGTTTGGCTAAGACTTGAAAAAGCTAAATGTGGCCACATATAACTTTCATACAGATATTGGCAGAAACACATTTACCGCCTAAATATTTACCCTAATTACCAGTATCGCATTCCTTATTATGTAAGGAATGCGCTTTTTATTTGCTAAGATTAGGTGTAGAAATACATTATTAAAACAACAGCGCCTGTTGTCTTAAGGAATTACATTATGATGAAAACAAAATTAAACGAGCTGTTAGAGTTCCCATGTTCTTTCACTTATAAAGTGATGGGTCATGCAAAACCAGAATTGGTGGACCAAGTCGTTGAAGTCATTCAACGCCATGCACCGGGTGATTATACACCTTCAGTGAAACCAAGTAGTAAAGGTAATTATCACTCTGTTTCCATTACCATCAACGCAACGCATATCGATCAAGTAGAAACATTATATAAAGAATTAGGTGAGCTTGAACTAGTACGTATGGTTCTCTAATCGTTTCTTCTAATCGATAACTTTTTAAAAGCGCCTTTCATTAAGGCGCTTTTTCTTATTCTGTATCTCCTTATTTTTAATCCTACCTCGGAAAAAAAACATCTCAATCTGGTAGTTCATTTACTGGAGCGTTATACTGCTCTTCACAATTACGCTACAAATGAAGATTTTCACGGTGCAAGACAAGACAATCATTATTCGCCAATTAGGTGTGAAACCCTATTTACCGGTTTCTGATTCTATGCATCAGTTTACGGAAAAAAGGGAAAGTCACACACCGGATGAAATATGGCTCGTTCAACACGAACAGGTTTTTACCCAAGGCCAAGCAGGAAAAGCAGAGCACTTATTAAATACGGGAACTATCCCTGTTATTCAATCTGATCGTGGTGGTCAAGTGACTTATCATGGCCCTGGTCAACAAGTGATGTATGTTTTAATTGATTTAAAACGCAATCATATAGGTGTTCGTCAATTAGTCACCGCTCTTGAAAACACCGTTATTGATACGTTGGCAGAGTTTAATGTAGAAGCTTATGCTCGCGCTGATGCGCCTGGCGTTTATGTAAAGGGTGATAAAATTTGCTCTTTAGGATTACGTATTCGTAAAGGCTGTTCTTTTCATGGACTTGCGCTCAATATCGATATGGATTTATCCCCTTTTTCACGAATAAATCCTTGTGGTTATTCTGATCTAAAAATGACGCAATTAATTGATTTTGCACCTAATACGACAACGACACAGGTAGCACCGTTATTAGTTAAGCATTTTTGTACACAACTAGGATTTCAACCACAGCAATAAAAATGCTATAATTTTTTTAACATTTGTCATATTTTTTTAAAACCCTGATTACCTCAGTCACATCGTGTTAATCACTCTAGATAACTGGAACTGGCACAATTATGAGTAAACCTATTCAGATGGAACGCGGAGTTAAATATCGCGACGCCGATAAAATGGCACTTATTCCTGTTAAAACAGTCGCTACAGAACGTGAACAACTGCTACGCAAACCTGATTGGATGAAAATAAAGCTACCCGCTGACTCAAGTAAAATTCAGGGTATCAAAGCAGCAATGCGTAAAAATGGCCTTCATTCTGTTTTGTGAAGAAGCCTCTTGCCCTAACCTTGCAGAGTGCTTTAACCATGGAACTGCAACCTTTTATGATCTTGGGCGCTATCTGTACACGCCGTTGCCCATTTTGCGATGTTGCTCATGGTCGCCCAAATGCGCCTGACCCACAAGAGCCAGAAAAACTTGCTCAAACGATTAAAGATATGGGGTTACGCTACGTCGTCATTACTTCCGTAGACCGTGATGATTTACGTGATGGCGGTGCTCAGCATTTTGCTGATTGTATTGCGGCTATTCGTGCAAAAAACCCAGCGATCCGTATTGAAACATTAGTTCCAGATTTCCGTGGGCGCATGGATAAAGCACTGGAGATCCTAACGGATACGCCACCCGATGTCTTCAACCATAACCTAGAGAACGTTCCTCGCGTTTATCGTCAAGTACGCCCAGGTGCTAACTATCAATGGTCATTGACATTGTTAGAGCGTTTTAAACAAGCTCACCCTGATATTCCTACTAAATCAGGTTTAATGGTCGGCCTTGGGGAAACCAACGAAGAAATTATTGACGTCATGCGTGATCTGCGTAAACATGGGGTAACGATGCTGACATTAGGGCAATATTTACAGCCAAGTCGTCACCATCTTCCTGTTCAACGCTACGTCAGTCCCGAAGAGTTTGAATATATGAAAGAGCAAGCACTTGCGATGGGCTTTACCCACGCAGCTTGTGGACCATTTGTTCGCTCATCTTATCATGCAGATCTTCAAGCTCAGGGGATTGAGGTTAAATAATAATTTATCTCTCATGCTTAATATTGCAATTGCTGTATTTATAGGTGGTGGTTTAGGTAGCGTATTACGCTGGCTAATTAGCTACCGCCTAAATTCTATTTTTCCTCATTTTGCCACAGGCACCTTTATTGCTAACTGTATTGGTGCTTTTATTATTGCCTTTGGTATCGCATGGTTTAGCAAAGCACCACATATTGATCCCATTTGGAAAATTATGCTAACCACGGGCTTTTGTGGTGGTTTGACAACATTTTCAACTTTTTCTGTCGAAGTTGTCGCACTCTTAACAGAGGGGAAAATAGGATGGGCATTAAGTACGATGGGCGCTAACTTGGCGGGTTCATTTTTAATGACCGCATTTGCATTTTGGTTACTACGAGAGATGTAATACTCGGAATATAACAATTAGTTAAATAACGGGTTTAGCGTTAGATACATAAAAACCCGTTAAAAACGGGCTTTGCGCTAGATATATAAAAACCCGCTTTTATAACGGGTTTTTACTTGTCTCAAAGAAGTCGTTAATTAGATAGCGACAACGTTTGCAGCAGATGGCCCTTTCGCGCCGTCAGTAACTTCAAACTCTACTTTTTGACCTTCAGCAAGGGTTTTAAAGCCTTCTGATGCAATAGCGGAAAAGTGTACAAATACATCTTTGCTGCCATCTTCTGGAGTGATAAAACCAAAACCTTTAGTTTCGTTAAACCACTTAACGTTACCTTTTAATTTAGACATCAAGTTTACCTTTAAAATAGAAAATAAACGCAAGCGTTTTGCGTTGGCTATAGTAAAACAAAAATGATGATTCCCTGTCCACAGTCTAGATCACGAAACTCACATTTTTTTTCTGCCAAATGATTAATATTCAGACAAATCCCATGCCTTAACGCATAGTTTACTTAAGAAACAATACTTAATACTTACAATCTGAACTATTCATCGACGTCTACTTTTTCATATTGAAGTAGCCAACGTTTAATATCTAATCCACCCGTATAGCCGACTAACTTACCGTTATGCCCAATAACTCGATGACAAGGAATAATTAAAGAAATTGGATTACGTGAATTTGCCATTCCTACCGCTCTGCAATAATTGACTGAACCTAATGTAAGTGCCAATTCTTTATAACTCCAAATTTCACCATAAGGAATTGTCTGTAATGTCTTCCAAACACGATTTTGAAATTCAGTTCCTTCCGGCGCTAATGGCACTGAAAACGTCGTGCGTTTACCCGCAAAATACTCTTTTAATTGTTGTATACATTGGTTAATCACTGAGTTTGAATTTACAACAATCTCTTTATCACTCACAAAATAGAGACTCGTGATCCCTTTTTCATTTGCAGTGATAGAGATATAGGGTTTTGGAAAACCTTTAGGTGCATCGAGATAGTCTTGGTACATAATGTTTTCTCTGCTGATTTGTCTTTAGCATCAAGATTAAATCATGCTTGATTGATAAAGCAATCATCTAATTACTCGTATATCTAATAAAAATTGATCAATTGAGCGATCTAAAAATAAAATTTAGGCACTAACTATTTAATTTTAATGATAATCATTATCAAAAATAAAACCACCATATATTGTGTGGTTGAAAATAAATAACTCTATATATAGTATTCAAGGACTTCTCATTATGGATGTGAAAACAGACGCATCCATATTTTTATAAGGGTTATTTTATGTCTGTTATCCTCTATACCAAACCGAATTGTGTTCAATGCAGTGCCACTGAACGCGCCTTAAAACAGAAAAATATTCCATTTGTTTCTGTTGATCTCACCAAAGATACACAAGCCCTCGCTCACATTGTTTCTATGGGATATCGCCAAGTACCTGTTGTGGTTCATGGTGAACAACATTGGTCGGGTTTCTGCCCTGATAAAATCAGACAGATCACGCTCTAAGGAGCATCTTATGCAAACGGCACCTTTGATCTATTTTTCCAGTCGCTCTGAAAATTGCCATCGTTTTATACAAAAGCTCAATTTAAAGGCAACCAGAATTATTAAAGATGAAACATTGCTTGCAACGCAACCTTTTGTGTTGCTTTGCCCAACTTATGGCGGCGGAAGTGCTAAAGGTGCAGTACCTAAAGCGGTTATTCAGTTTTTAAATATTCCTGAAAACCGCCGATTAATACGCGGCGTCATCGCTTCTGGGAATACTAACTTTGGTACAGCTTATGGATTAGCCGGCGATATTATCGCACAAAAATGTCAAATCCCTTTTTTGTATCGATTTGAATTATTAGGTACACCAGAAGATGTAAACCGCGTCAAAACAGGTTTAAGTACATTTTGGTCAAATCTTACTGATCAATGCGTCACGAGATAATTAACATGACACAATCAACAGAACAACTGGATTACCATGCATTAAATGCCATGCTAAATCTCTATGATGAGCAAGGCAATATTCAGTTTGATAAAGACAAATTAGCGACACATCATTTTTTTCGTCAGCATGTCAATCAAAACACCGTATTTTTTCATGATCTAAGAGAAAAATTAGAGTTCCTAGTTCAACAACACTATTACGAAGCTCAGGTATTAGAGCAGTATGAATTTACCTTTATCAAACAACTATTCAAACATGCTTATAGCAAAAAGTTTCGCTTTCAATCTTTTCTTGGCGCTTTTAAATACTACACCAGTTACACCTTAAAAACGTTTGATGGAGAGCGCTACCTTGAACGCTATGAAGATCGTGTTTGTATGGTAGCTCTCACGCTTGCACAAGGCGATACGGATCTTGCTATTCATCTTGTTGATGAAATCATCAGTGGTCGTTTTCAACCTGCAACACCGACTTTTTTAAATTGTGGGAAACAACAACGCGGTGAATTAGTTTCCTGCTTTCTACTGCGTATAGAAGATAATATGGAGTCTATCGGCCGATCGGTAAATTCCGCATTACAACTTTCTAAACGTGGCGGTGGCGTGGCATTTTTGCTCACTAATTTACGTGAAGCAGGCGCCCCTATTAAACGTATAGAGAATCAATCTTCTGGCGTTGTTCCTGTTATGAAAATGCTTGAAGATGCTTTTTCCTATGCTAATCAATTAGGTGCGAGACAAGGGGCTGGCGCTGTTTATCTTCATGCTCATCATCCAGATATTTACCATTTTCTTGATACAAAAAGAGAAAATGCGGATGAAAAAGTTCGAATTAAAACGCTCTCTTTAGGCGTTGTTATCCCTGATATTACTTTTGAATTAGCGAAACGCAATGAAGATATGTATCTCTTCTCACCTTATGATGTAGAGCGTGTTTATGGCATCCCTATGTCAGAGATCAGTATTAGTGAAAAATACAATGAAATGGTGAATAACGCGCAAATTCGCAAAAAGAAAATTAAAGCGAGAGCATTTTTTCAAACGCTTGCCGAGATTCAATTTGAATCTGGCTATCCTTATATTATGTTTGAAGATGCCGTCAATCGCGCTAATCCTATCGCCGGTAGAATTAATATGAGCAATCTTTGCTCTGAAATTTTACAAGTAAACAGCGCAAGTGAATATCACCCTGATTTAAGTTATCGCCATATTGGTCATGACATCAGTTGTAATTTAGGTTCTATGAATATTGCTATGGCAATGGATTCACCTAATTTTGCACATACCGTCAGTACTGCAATTAGAGCATTAAGTAATGTCTCTGAAATGACAAAAATTGAGTCTGTTCCTTCTATTGAAAAAGGTAATCTCGCGTCTCATGCCATTGGTTTAGGACAAATGAATTTACATGGCTACTTAGCTCGTGAAAGGATTTATTACGGATCAGAAGAAGCATTAGATTTTACTAATATCTATTTTTATACCGTCACTTACTATGCGTTATTAGCATCTAATCAATTAGCTATTGAAAAGAAACAGCACTTTAAAGGCTTTGAAAATTCAAAATATGCAACAGGTGAATATTTTAATAAATATGTATCACAACAGTGGTTGCCTAAAACTCAAAAAGTCCACCAGCTATTCAGTCAATCTAATGTTCATATTCCAACCCAAGAAGATTGGCAGACGCTTAAACAATCTATTATGACTCATGGGATCTATAACCAAAACTTACAAGCAATACCACCGACAGGATCTATTTCCTATATAAACCACTCTACATCAAGCATTCATCCTATTGCTGCGCCCATAGAAATTAGAAAAGAAGGTAAGATTGGGCGGGTTTATTACCCTGCTCCTTTTATGACTAATGAAAATCGTCAATATTATCAAGATGCCTATGAAATAGGGGCAGAAAAAATCATCGATACCTATGCTGAGGCTTCTCAACATATCGACCAAGGCTTATCGCTCACATTATTCTTTTCTGATGAAGCAACCACCCGAGATATTAACAAAGCACAAATATATGCATGGCGTAAAGGTATTAAAACCTTGTATTACATTCGTATCCGACAATCTGCATTAGCAGGCACTGAAATCAAAGGCTGTGTTTCGTGTGCACTTTAATAATAACAATAAGGAGAACATAACATGCCATCATCTTTATTAAGCCACGTTAATGCGATTAATTGGAATCGTATTGAAGATGAAAAAGATTTAGAAGTTTGGAATCGCTTAACTATGAATTTTTGGTTGCCTGAAAAAATTCCACTCTCTAATGACATTCCTTCGTGGAATACGCTGACCCAAGCTGAGAAACAACTGACGATCCGTGTTTTTACAGGGCTAACTTTGCTTGATACGATCCAAAACACCGTAGGCGCACCGACTTTAATGCCTGATGCACTCACACCTCATGAAGAGGCCGTGTTATCTAATATCTGTTTTATGGAAGCCGTTCACGCACGCTCTTACAGCTCGATATTTTCCACACTCTGCTTAACAACCGATGTCGATGAAGCATACCGTTGGAGTGAAGAAAACCCTTATTTACAAAAGAAAGCAGAAATTATTTTGCGTTATTATCAAGATAATGATCCTTTAAAGAAAAAAATTGCCAGCGTCTTTTTAGAATCCTTTTTATTTTATTCAGGATTCTATTTACCGATGTATTGGTCAAGCCGAGGGAAATTAACCAATACAGCTGATTTAATTCGTCTTATTATTAGAGATGAAGCTGTTCATGGTTATTATATTGGCTATAAATTTCAAAATCAGTTATTAAATAAATCCGAATTAGAGAAACAAGATATTAAAGATTTTGCTTTCTCATTATTATTAGATTTATATGACAATGAAGTGAAATATACCGAAGATCTTTACGATACTGTTGGTTGGACAGAGGATGTCAAAAAATTTCTTCATTATAATGCCAATAAAGCATTAATGAATTTAGGATATGAAGCCTTATTTCCGGATGAAATAACCGATGTAAGTCCTGCCATTATTTCTTCATTATCACCAGATGCAAATGAAAATCACGATTTCTTTTCTACTGTTGGTTGGACAGAGGATGTCAAAAAATTTCTTCATTATAATGCCAATAAAGCATTAATGAATTTAGGATATGAAGCCTTATTTCCGGATGAAAT
>NZ_MIIZ01000799.1:0-3174 GCF_001743005.1 Shigella sp. FC1967
TGCTTTTATCTAAACCCTCCATTTCACATTGACTATTTAAAAACATTTCTATATAAAAGAGCGAGGTTCCTCTTGAAAATTCAATATTTTTACAGAAGTTAATAAGCTCAAGTCCATCGGATTTCGAACCTGTCGAAACCTGTCTAAAAGGAGTATTACTATTAAATAATCCTGTTATACCAGAACTAAGATTAGAGAAAAAAATCAACAATATTACTTATTACTTTTTCCTATTCCCATTGTCAGTTGACTCGCTGTATCTCTAAATATAGAGGTAACATTCATAATATATCCTTATATTAATGATGATAAGATCAAAATACCTAAAGATACTAATAAAACAAGGGATTTTAAATATAAAAAAACCTCCTTTAAATAAAGAAGGTTTTTAATTCTTAATGTATAACTTTAATTAAATACTGGCTTTTAATGCCTGCTCTAAATCTGCAAGAATATCGTCGATATGTTCAATGCCGATAGATAACCGAATTAAATCGCGTGAAACACCTGCGCGTTCTAATTCTTCATCATTTAATTGACGATGCGTGGTTGATGCTGGATGACATGCTAATGATTTAGCATCACCAATATTCACCAGACGAACAATGAGTTGCAATGCATCTATAAATTTAGCCCCTGCTTCTGCACCTCCTTTAATCCCAAAAGAGAGAATGCCCGCTGGTTTACCTGACATATAACGTACCGCTAAATCATGCTCAGGGTGATTGCTTAAACCTGCATATTTAACCCATGCAACTTGAGAGTGATTTTGTAAATATTCTGCCACTTTTTGGGCATTTTCAGTATGACGATCCATACGCAGTGCCAGCGTTTCTAATCCTTGTAGGATCAAGAATGCATTAAAAGGTGATAGAGCCGCACCTGTTCCACGCAAAGGCGCAACACGACAACGAGCTATATAGGCAGCAGCACCAAAGTGCTCGACATAATTTACCCCGTGATAAGAAACATCTGGTGTATTTAATATTTCAAAACGATCTTTATGCTCAGCCCAAGGGAATTTACCAGAATCAACAACAATACCACCGATAGAATTACCATGACCACCAATATATTTGGTTAAAGAGTGAATAATAATATCCGCACCATGCTCAAAAGGACGGCATAAATAAGGTGTTGCAACCGTATTATCAACAATTAAAGGTACACCATGACGATGAGCGATATCAGCCAATGCTTGAATATCGACAATATTTCCACTTGGATTTGTAATGGTTTCACAAAATACGGCTTTTGTTTTATCGTCAATTAACGCTTCAAGGGCTGCAATATCATCATGAGGGGCAAAGCGGGCTTCAATACCAATGCGAGGAAATGTGTGCGCCATTAAATTATAAGTGCCACCATAAAGCTTAGCGACGGAAACAATATTATCTCCCACTTGTGCAATAGTTTGAATTGCATAAGTGATCGCTGCCATGCCCGATGCTACGGCAACCGCTGCAATTCCACCCTCTAATGCGGCAACACGTTTTTCTAATACGTCATTGGTTGGATTCATGATACG
This sequence comes from Shigella sp. FC1967, assembly GCF_001743005.1. Taxonomy (NCBI): domain Bacteria; kingdom Pseudomonadati; phylum Pseudomonadota; class Gammaproteobacteria; order Enterobacterales; family Enterobacteriaceae; genus Shigella; species Shigella sp. FC1967. The sequence goes on from NZ_MIIZ01000799.1 coordinate 1,529, forward strand.
GGTGTAAATATTACCAGGTACTTTTAAATCGAAGAGATCCGCACCATGTTGCGTATCATCAAATGCATAAGATGTTGTTTGGTAAATAGGTACAGCAACGGCTTTTGTGGTTGGATCAGGTGAATAACCCGCGTGAACAGAGAGTGTCTCAAGTTTCATAGCAATTCCTTGTTGTTGCATTTGTTCTTATCGTATTACTTAATACATCTTCTTTATTGGAGATGCTGCAAGTGTAACTATTCAGTTTATAAGTAATATAGATAAGCCGATATTGCCCTCATCGCATAGTGAAAAAATTTCAACTTACACAAATGCTTCTTTTTAAATAGAGTCTATTGAGCCAATGACCTCTATTTACATCAATATTTAACTTAAGAACCCTCTATTTTGCATTATTTTACCGTTTTACGTGGTTTTATCGTTTTTTGACGAGTTGCCAACCAGCAAATTAAAGAGCCACCAGTCACCATCATGACCCCCTGCCAAAATGAGAAAGAGAGTGCAGTAGACAATAATATTGATGAAAATGCAGTAGAAATAACTGGAGTGAAATAAGAGAGTGTCGCCAGTAATGTCACATTACCCCTGATCATACCGATTGTCCAAGCCGCATTTGCAAGTCCAATAGCAGCCCCTGTTATTAATAATAGCGTGATACTTTTTGTATTGACGATCCACTCTACGGGGGCTGAAACTAGGTATTGTCCCCATAATGCAAGTGACGTTAATAGAAAGAAAGGCACAATACCGTTATTCCCGCCAGACATAAGCCGAGTTAAATTACTATAAAATGCCCACAGAATAGCACCTGAAAACGCCAATATATAACTCAATGGGTTGCTTTGAATATTCATCCATAACCCATTAATTGTCAGCGGATTATCGCCACTAACAACCCAGACTAGTCCACTAAATGCACATAATAATCCGATGATCAGTAAAATTGAGAATCGCTGCTTATTAAGTATTACAGCAAGGGCTAACGTAAAACTAGGCCATAAATAGTTAACCATTCCTAGCTCTATGGCTTGTGTTCTGTCTGTGGCAAATCCTAACGCTAGAGATAAACACACTTCATAAGTGACAAATAATACCCCTCCCCAGAAAAGATAGCGTTTAGGGAAGCGTGATAACTTCGGTGCACCTAAGATCAAAATAAGAAAGAGTGTGCCTGTGGTATAAATCAGTGCGGCACCTCCCACAGCACCAAAATACTCACTAATATTACGAATTAAACCAACAATGGTGCTCCAAAGAAGAATAGCAACAATGCCATATAATGTCCCTTTTGATGAGCTAGATATCATTTTGTGCCTTCTGATTTAAGATTTTATCATTAGAACCGATATTAAAATAAAACCAGCATAATTGCTTTAGCCATTTTTATGAAAAGATAATCAAAAAAAAAATTGAATAGTGAAACATTTTGTTACAATTAATATTAAGCAGAAAACAGATTGATTTACTCCCATAGGTAGTGAAAAAAGCATCATCAATTTTATATTTCTAAAATATGTCTTTTAATTTCAATTTAAAATGAATAAATAATATTTCTACTTTTTTTTATCAAAAATATATTTGAAGTTTATATTTGAATAAAAAAATAGACAACATTGCCTTTTTTGAACATGAAAAGTGTTATTTCT
>NZ_MIIZ01000800.1:0-3172 GCF_001743005.1 Shigella sp. FC1967
GATGATAATCAAAATCAAATTGTTGTGTAAATGATAATAATGGAGTATATCGATTAGAAGCCAAAAAGAATTAGCAATACACAAAAAGATATATGGGAAGATATGAGTATTATCCCTGTGTTTGATGAAAATAATCTAATTTCTCATTATGTGTTTATTAGCTTGGATATTACTGATAAGGTAGAGTTAAGAAATGAATTATTTAATAAAAGCTATATTGATTCATTAACTGGAATATCTAATCGATTAAGTATTGTTGAAAAAAATTGAAAATGAACGATTAAATATTTCACAACCTTCTTCATTTTGTATTGGTATTATAGATTGCGATAAATTCAAATCTATCAATGATCAATTCGGACATCATGTAGGTGATAAAGTATTGTGTGAAATATCAAAACGTTTATCACAATTAGAAAAAAAATCAAGTCTATTGTGGGCGGCTTGGTGGTGATGAGTTTGCTGTGCTTTTCCCTAAAGGATTACGTTCTTGTTCTGTGATTTTGTTAGAAATAATAGAATCACTTTGGGAATTAATGGAAAAGCCCATCAATATTAACTCAGATTTTATGTTAACTCCTTCAATTAGTTTAGGTATTGCTGAATATCCTAAAGATGGAGAAACATTATCTGAATTATTAAAATCTGCGGATAAAACACTTTACTCCATAAAAGAAATGGGTGGTAATAAATATGGGTTTTATTCTGGTTTTTAAATAGAAAGTTATTTTCAAATAAAAATATATAAAAATAATGTTATCTCTTTTTAATTGGAGAGGGAGATAACTGTTTTTTTAAATATAATTACGTATTCCTGATGAAATATAAGTGTAAGTTTAAAATAATATTAAATATTAGTTTTAGATAAATATCTATTAGAGGATTTTATTATGATGAAAGCGGTTATCCCTGTTGCTGGATTAGGTACTCGTATGTTACCTGCAACGAAATCAATTCCTAAAGAAATGCTACCTATCGTTGATCGCCCTTTAATTCAATATATTGTTGAAGAGTGTGCTCAGGCAGGCGTTGAGGAAATTATTTTAGTGACTCACTCTTCTAAAAATTCAATTGCGGATCACTTTGATACCAGCTTTGAATTAGAAAATATGCTGGAACAGCGTATTAAAAATAAATTATTAGAAGAAGTGCGTTCAATATGTCCTGATAATGTCAAAATTATCCAAATTCGCCAAGGCCATGCTTTAGGTTTAGGTCATGCAATTTGCTGTGCACGCCCCGTTATTGGTAATAATCCATTTATTGTTTTATTACCTGATGTTTTATTAAATTCACATTATTGCGATCCTCAACATGATAATTTATCGGCAATGATAAAACGTTTTTAAAAAAACAGAACGTAGCCAAATCATGGTTGAACCAGTACCAATGAGCCAAGTACACCAATATGGTGTTGTAGATTGTGAGGGAATTTTCTGTCCTCAAGGCAATTGGGCGCCTATTCGTCGTATCGTGGAAAAACCCAATCCTGAAGATGCACCTTCTAATCTCTCTGTTGTTGGCCGTTATGTTTTTTCTGAAGCTATCTGGGAATTATTAGATGGTTTACCTGCGGGTGTCGGTGGTGAAATTCAATTAACAGATGCGATTGATTTATTATTGAAAAAAGAAGTTGCTGAAGCATATACCTTAGTGGGGAAATCACATGACTGCGGTAATAAGTTAGGGTATATGAAAGCCTTTGTTGAATATGGCATACATAATTTGGCGTTAAAAGAGGAATTTACTGCTTGGATGCAGGACTTTTGTGAAAAAACATTGTTACCCAAAACAGAAGTCATAGAAGAAAATAAAGTAAGTGAAGCACAAAAGATAGCCGCTATCTTTTGAGTTTATATTGAAATAATATGCAATATGCCGACCGAAATAAGATGACGGTCGGCAATAGCAGGAGAGAAGGCAATGTCTTTTAGACACTTATCTCGTTGTAATTATCTATTTTCTGCCTTTTTTATTTTAGGTTTGTTGTTTATGGTTTCTCCCCCAATACAGGCAGCAGATACTCAAGTAGGATGGCAACAGTTTAAAGAGCGCTATATTAAGGATGATGGGCGAGTTATAGACAGCGCTAACAAAAATATTTCGCACTCTGAAGGTCAAGGTTATGGCATGTTAATGGCGGTGATGAGTGATGATCATGAAACATTTAAAAAGTTATGGCATTGGACCGCCGCTTCTCTTTATCGTGGTGATTTAGGTTTATTTAAATGGCGTTATGAACCAGAAAATAGTGAACACACCCCAGATCCTAATAATGCAACAGATGGTGATATCTTAATTGCGTGGGCATTATTAAAAGCGGGTGAGAAATGGAATGATGAAAGCTACCTTTCAGCTTCTGATTCTATTCAACATGCTATTTTGGAACATATGTTAGTTAAGGCTAAAAATTATACTGTGCTTTTACCTGGTATTAATGGTTTTAAAACGCCAGAAGAAATTATTATTAATCCATCCTATTTTATTTTTCCTGCCTGGAAAGATTTTTACCGCACAAGTAAAGATGTTCGTTGGAAAGCGTTAATTAATGATAGCCAGTCTTTACTTAGAAATATGCGATTTGGTGAATATCAATTACCTTCAGACTGGGTAAGTTTGTTTCCAGATGGAAAGATTGAGCCGAGTGAAAAATGGCCCGCTCGATTTAGCTTTGATGCAATACGTATTCCGCTTTATTTAGCTTGGGCACATGATGAATTAGCATTACAACCTTTTGTGCAGTATTGGCAGCAATTTGATCGTTATAAAACCCCTGCTTGGGTAAGTATTGATGCTCAAGAGCGCGCTGAATATAACCTTACTCCTGGTATGATGGCAGTGAGAGATTTAACGATGAAAATACCTATTGAAGATGTTGATTTAAGTAAAGATACAGATTATTACTCTTCGGCTTTACATTTATTAGCAGCATTTGCTCAAAATAATAAATAATAACTAATTATTATTATTTTATTTTGTTAATAATATTTTCGAGTTATCTCACAAAATGTATTTTATCTAATTAAATAAACACGATTCATATTGTGTTTATTTTTTTTATAACTTTAACTTAAAACTCATTCAATATGATTTAGGATAAATAAATATGGAATGGGTAAATTTACTTAGTGATAATAGAAGAAAAGATAAATATAAAACATAAAATAAATAA
>NZ_MIIZ01000801.1:0-3147 GCF_001743005.1 Shigella sp. FC1967
AACTCATTATGTTAGCGATTAAATAAGTAAGTTCTGATTGCGATTTTATTCCACTAAATCTATATTTACGGTTAATATAGATGGCGATGTATATATGTGGATTGTCTATATTTAAATTTATCACTAATTTAACGGGTTGTTTAAGGGTTACAAAAAACAGCCTTTATAACGTACATCGCCAGATGTACACAGAGGATGGACTAGAATTATGAAGAAATCGCTTGTCGCTGTTGGTGTTATCGTCGCACTTGGTGTTGTTTGGACGGGTGCGTCGTGGTACATGGGCAGCAAAATTGAAAGTCGCTTACAGGAAGAAACGAAATTAGCGAATGAACAATTGGCGCAACTTGCTAAAAATGCACAGTTTGATGCTGATGTTAAACTTGAAATTCGTGACTATAAGAAAGGGGTTTTCACCTCTAATGCAGACTTTGCTGTCGTGATTTCGCCAGAAGCTAGTGATGCAGACCAAGACAAAAAAGTAGAAGAAATTGTCTTCTCTACAGATATTGACCATGGTCCATTCCCTCTTTCTGATCTGGCTAAATTTAATCTGGCACCAAAATTAGCAGCGATGAATAATACATTGGTTGAGAACAACTCAACAAAAGAGTTATTCAAACTGACTAAAGAAAAATCTATTTTTAATAATCACGCCTCTTTAGCGTTCGATGGTTCAGTATCCGGTACCGCAACACTAAACTCTATCGATTTTGCTGAAAACGGTGGTACGGTTAAAACGACACCTATCACTGTTGAGTTCTCATCAGACAAAGATGCAACAAACTTTGCAACCAAAATTAACGGTGATCAAGTTGTTGTGACTAAAGATAATGATGAAACCTTCACAATTAAAAATATCTCTGGCTCTATTGTTGGAACGAAAGTTAATAACGATCAGTACCTATTTAATGAACAATTGTTAAATTTTGCTGAAATTGCACATACCAGCAAAGACAAAGCATCTGATTTCTCACTAAAAGATTTATCTCTGACAACAAAAAGTGATATCAAAGATAAACTCTTTAACATTTCTCAAGTTTATTACTTTAAGTCACTGAATGTTGGAGGACTCGAATTTGGTGCAGGTAAATTTGGCTATTCAATTGATAAAGCAGATCCTGATGCCATGTTGTTATTAACCAAAGTTTATAACAACTCATTATTACCATGGAATAAAAAACATTTTGACAATTCAGAAATCGTTGAACAAGCCGTTCGTGATGTTCTGGAAAAAGGCTTAGTTTTCCGTATTGATGAAGCTTCTTTAACAAATAAAAGCGGTGCAAGCAAGCTAACCTTTAACTTAGACTTAAATGCGTTTAACGTTAAAGTATTAGAAAATGAAGAGAAATCACCTGCCGAGTTATTTAACTCTCTGTTTAAAAACATCGATTTCAATATTGATTTATCTCTTCCAATGTTAGCTGAATTCCGCAACACCACTCAATATCTTGATGCGGCTCGTTACCAAGAAACCGCATTAACAGATGAAGAGAAAAAAAGAAATTGAAGCAGCAACTGCTGCGGATATTGAACAGTTAAAAACAGAGTTACAGCAAAATATTAATCAAATTTCTCAAGACGAGAAAGATGCATTACCTCTGATGTTACTTGCACAAGATAGTAAAGCATTAAGTATGAAACTGAACTATGCCGCTGATAAGTTTACTATGAATGGTAAAACTTATACTTTTGATGAGTTTATGGAAGTGACCCAAGCGCCTCAAATGTTAGGTTTAGCAGCGATGTTATTTGGTATGGGTGCATCATCTTACGATTACGATGATTCTGACTATTCAGAAGAAGGTTATCAAGAAGAGATGACTGAAGATCCAGCAATTATCGAAGAGCAAGACATTTTAATTCCTGAGCAACCCGCACAAGCTCAATAATTAATCTTTTGTTAGAACGATAAGTTGTTCGTTAAAGCAATAAATAAATACCCCATCTGTGAATAAACGACAATGGGGTATTTTTTTAGCATTGTTTTTAATTAACAATCGCAGTCTTTAGTTGGAATATGATGATTGTTTCCCTCTTCTTTACAACAAGAATCAATGACTTTATTAATTATTTCGGCAAGCGTATTTACTGTTGAAATAATAGAACTGAGCTGTGCACACACCTGATTACAGTCAGGTGCTTTTTTATTCGGCTTAGGAATGTTCGGTAACGTCAAGCTATCACAGAGTATTTCTTGTAATACTAATGAGAACTGTGCAATCCCGGTCGTATATATATATGAACGCCCGCCTGTCTGTTTCGCTAAGCGCTCATATTCTTTTGTAATACTATCTCTATCAGCAATACTTGGAAAACGATCTAAATTCGTTATCTTATCGTCAGGCGTTCCTTGATAAGTGTACACTTTAACTTTTTCATTTTGAGCCACAGCGATCGCTTCATCATTTTTTCTAACCGCCTCATTTGTAAGAACACCACCGCCTCCTTCCATCCCTTCATCACCCAGCACAAAAATAGCGCGACGAGCACCATCACGCCAATCAAAATACTGACTTAAGTCAATCACTGCACGACATAAATCCTCTCTATTACCTGCATGATCACGTCCATCAGCCTCTTTAAAGGGTTTTCTTGCCTGTAAGCGACTTTCAGGAACTCCTAGTGCTTTTAAATAGTCACTGACTGATTGATCAAATTTAGTCTCTTCCCATGTCCCTTCTATACCTAAAAAGGTGACTCTCAGTTTTGATGGGCATTTTTCAAGTGCAGCTTGTATTGCGTCATCCACTTCTTTACTTAAGTCTGACGATTCATCAGCCATTGAACCACTGGTATCAATCACGACAACTAAATCCAACGCAATTACACCATCACCAGTAACCACTTGTGATCCATAAGTAAGATTGTTTGCAGATGAAGGTGGAAGTATTTGGGATATTAATGAGTGCTGTACTTTATTATTTGTTTTTTCAAAACCAAAATCAGAATTCTCATTCATGTTTATATTCCTTAATTTTAAATAATTAGATATTTATTAAAAATCATTATGCAAATAATGGCATTCAGTTGAATATATCTATTGGACAGCAACCTATTATGACGTTTAATTCCCTATTCTTTATTCCTCATTTAATAAAAGAGATATTCTATTTTTTAGTTTTATTTTTATAAATAAATTTA
>NZ_MIIZ01000802.1:0-3143 GCF_001743005.1 Shigella sp. FC1967
AAAATAAAAAAATAGGAATAATTAATAACAATTACAATAACACATTGAATACAAATGTTATTTTTTACAATTAAGTAAAAACAAGCCTCTTATTTGATAAATCATAGCAATTGATAAAATAGATCAGATATATCAATCTTTAATTATCAAAAAATTATTATTCTTATCTTTTTATTTATAGCCTTCCAAAATTATAAGAGAAAAAAATGTTATTCATTTCACTATTTAACCATTGTGTTATTGTCTTATAGATAGTGAATACTCCCGTTATAGTAAGGTTTCTATCAATATGTCGATTACTATTTTTATTGCCGTTTTATTCGCCGCTATCTTTCATGCGTGTTGGAATGCATTGGTTAAAGTAGGTAGTGATCGATTTTTAGGGATCTCGTTACTGACTTTTTTTTCGGGTGTTGTAACGCTCCCCGCCCTGTTTTGGGTTGGGCTCCCTGATATTGGTGCATGGAAATGGCTTATTCTCTCTGTTTTATTTCATGTAGGTTACACACTCTCTTTAAGTCGCTGTTATGCATTGGCTGATTTTAATCAGGTCTACCCTATCTCTCGTGGTAGTGCACCATTAATGACCGCTTTTCTTGGTTTTTTTTCTCTTCCATGAAACACTCCCAATAGCTGGCTTGCTAGGCATTTTATTTATCATTCTGGGTATTATCCTGATCTCACGTAGTAGAAAAATAGCAGAGTTTAATTTACGTAAAGATGCACTCTTTTTTGCGCTGCTTACCGCATTATTTACTGCAAGTTATACCCTATCTGATGGTAATGGCTCACGCGTAGGTGAAACGCCGTTTGCATATATTTTATGGCTCTTCTTTTTAAATGGCATCGCAATGTATTTACTTGCTTGGCTTCGTTATCGCCAACATTTAAAAACTAAGATAAAGGATTATTGGAAACCTGCATTTTTAGGTGGGATCATGCAGTTGGTAAGCTATGGTATTGTGATATGGGCGATGAGCCATGCCTCAATCGTGCTTGTGGCGGCGTTAAGAGAGACTAGCGTGTTATTTGCCATGATCTTATCTGTCTATCTGTTAAAAGAGCAATTTAACCGTAAACAGCTATTGGCGTGTTTAGTCATTTTTGCAGGTATTATTGCTATTAAGATGGGATAACATGAAACATCATTCAAATAAAAAGGCCTGATGACAGAATTTATCATCAGGCCTTTTTGAAGGTGATAAGAAAAATTATTTGGTTAAATCATCAAAGAATTTTTTCACACCATCTAAGAAGCTTTTAGAACGAGGGGTATTTTTCTCACCACTCTTACCACCAAATGATTCACCCAGTTGTTCCATTAACTCTTTTTGTTTTTCATTGAGTTTAACGGGGGTTTCAACCACAACGCGGCACATTAAATCACCAATACTGCTACTGCGTACTGATTTAACACCTTTGCCTTTCATGCGGAACATTTTTCCAGTTTGTGTTTCTGCTGGAATTTTAAGTTTCACACGGCCATCAAGTGTTGGGACTTCAATCTCACCACCTAAAGCAGCAATGGCGAAGTTAATAGGTACTTCACAGTAAAGATTATTGCCATCACGTTCAAAAATATGATGCTGACGAACATGAACCTGTACGTATAAATCGCCTGCTGGTGCGCCATTTTCACCGGCTTCACCCTCACCACTTAAGCGAATACGGTCACCGGTATCAACACCGGCTGGAATTTTAACGGACAACGTTTTAGACCGTTCAACACGACCATCACCATGACATTTAGAACAAGGCTCTTTAATCACTTTACCGCGACCATGACACGTTGGACACGCTTGCTGTACAGTGAAGAAACCTTGACGTAAATGAACCTGACCAGCACCATGACAAGTAGAACAGGTTTCTGCCGATGTACCTTCTTTAGCACCACTACCATGGCATTTGTCACATGTTTCTAGTGTAGGTATACGAATTTCTTTAGTAACACCACGAACCGCCTCTTCAAGCGTTAGATCCATGTTGTATTGTAAGTCAGAACCACGTGCTGCGCGCTGTTGACGACGACCACCACCAAAAATATCGCCAAATACATCACCAAAGATATCACCAAAGTCAGCACCACCGCCGAAGCCGCCACCTTGACCACCAAATCCGCCTTGCTCAAACGCAGCATGACCATATTGATCATAAGCAGCACGTTTTTGAGCATCACTTAAGATCTCGTAGGCTTCTTTAATTTCTTTGAATTTTGCTTCTGAATCTTTATCACCTTGATTTCGATCTGGGTGATATTTCATTGCTAAACGCTTATATGCGCGTTTAATTTCTTTTTCATCGGCAGTTTTACTTAAACCGAGGACTTCGTAAAAATCTCTTTTCGCCATTCTAGATTACCCTTGACATAAGCACACGGGCGTTGAGTTTCCTCGACGCCCGTGTTCGGTATCAGTAACTATTCACAGGTAAGTTACCGTGGCCCGTTAAGGGCATTATTTCTTGTCTTTGCCGTCAACTTCTTCAAATTCTGCATCGACAACGTCGTCATCTTTCTTCGCACTTGCATCAGCACCCGCGGCATTATCTGCTGCACCTGCTTGAGCTTGTTGTTGTGCGATTTCTAGCAGTTTTTCAGAAGCTTCAACTAACGCTTTAATTTTTGCTTCAATAGCGTCTTTATCTTCACCTTTAGACGCAATTTCCAACTCGCTTACCGCTTTTTCGATAGATTCTTTATCGTTCGCTGGTAATTTATCACCCGCTTCTTCAATTTGTTTACGTGTACCGTGAACTAATTGGTCAGCTTGGTTACGCGTTTGTACTAATTCTTCAAACTTACGGTCAGCTTCTGCGTTTGCTTCAGCATCACGAACCATTTTTTTGGATTTCTTCTTCATTTAAGCCAGAAGAAGCTTTGATAGTGATGTTTTGCTCACGACCGCTGTTTTTTATCTTTCGCTGATACATGCAAGATACCATCAGCATCGATATCAAAAGTCACTTCGATTTGTGGCATACCACGTGGTGCTGCTTGAATACCATCTAAGTTAAACTGACCCAGTGATTTGTTATCACTTGCACGTTTACGTTCACCTTGTAATACGTGAATAGTTACAGCAGATTGGTTATCTTCTGCGGTAGAGAACACTTGGCTATGTTTAGTTGGAATTGTGGTATTTTTT
>NZ_MIIZ01000803.1:0-3140 GCF_001743005.1 Shigella sp. FC1967
AATATAAAAAAACGCTCGTTTTGTGACTTACGTCACATTAAAACGGGCGTTTTTTTATTTTTCAATTTAATCATTTTAGAAAACATACAAAAAACCTAATTATATTAGAAATCGCATTGATAATTATTATTATTTGCTTTATTGTTGGCGCGTAATTTTATTTGTTAACGAATAAAAATCACAGCTATTGGCTTGATTAAGTAAATCATTAGGTGTCCTTTGTTTAGATAGTAACCCTCTGGCTTCGATAAACTTCGGCAACGCGCCCAAAATGTAGTCTATTTGTCATAAATATTGCCAACGGGTGTTTATTCAGATGTTTTAGGAACCATGACGGTGATGCAGTGTGTTTCTTCTTTATTATTGGACAAGCCATTAAACGCATTAGATCTTAATGACCAATAACATTCAATGGATTTAGTGGGTAAAAGAGAAAAGAAGTAAATATAGGAATGCAGTAAATAGGGGATATAAAAAATAATATTAAAATAACTAAGGGGAACCAAATTTATGCCCCTAATTTCTGAGCAACTGTCGATATATCCATCTATATAAAACTTAAAGAATATATATTCTTGGAGAATCGGGAATGGTAGTGTTAAATAAAAATAAAATCGCGCTTGGCGTTGTTGCTGCTATTGCATCAAGTTTTGTTATGACTGCATCAGCAGAAAATGTAGAAAAATTACTTGTAACAACTGCTTCAGGGTTTAAACAAACTGTTGAAGATGCGCCTGCGTCGGTTTCTGTTGTCACTCGTGAGCAGCTTGAGACCAAATCTTACCGTGATGTCACGGATGCACTAAAAGATGTACCGGGTGTATTAGTCACCGGCGGTGGAAGTAGTTCTGATATCAGTATTCGTGGTATGGATGCAAAATATACCATGATCTTGGTTGATGGTAAGCGTGTTGCCTCGCGTGAAACGCGCCCTAATAGTGATAACGCAGGTATTGAACAAGGTTGGTTACCCCCTTTACCTGCCATTGAACGCATTGAAGTTGTGCGTGGTCCAATGTCTTCTTTATATGGTTCGGATGCCATGGGTGGGGTGATCAATATTATTACCCGTAAAGCGCAAAAAGAGTGGAATGTAAGTTTACGCGCTGATAGCACGCTGACAGAACGTCAAAACTCAGGAAATACTGAACAAGGCAGTTTTTATGCCGCGGGTCCATTGATTGATAATTTGCTGGGTTTGAAAGTTCAAGGTCAATATTCGCATCGTAGTGAAGACAAATTTGTGAATGGCTATAATCGTCAAATTACCGCAAGTGGTGGTGGGACATTAAGCTGGACACCTGATGACAAAAATACGGTTGAATTTGAATTTAAAAAAGACAGCCAACATCGTGATGCTCGTTGGGAATATTCAGCATCTGAGCGTTCTCGTAAATCTAAGAATAGTGATTTCAGTAAATATGAGTTAACACAATATGCATTGACTCATGATGGTATTTATGACTTTGGTACGATGAATACGTATATCCAACGTGATGAAAATAATAACCCAAGTCGTAAAATGAAATACAACGATACTACTGTACGTAATCAAACGGTATTTATGTTAGATGCGCATACATTAAGTGTTGGTGCTCAATATCGTTACGAAGAGTTAAAAGATGAAGGTAATAAACTTAAAGATAGCAATAAATTAGACCGTTACAGCTGGGCACTCTTTGCTGAGGACGAATGGGCGATGACCAATGACTTCGCTTTAACGGGCGGTCTGCGTATGGATAAAGATGAAAACTACGGTACGCATTGGACACCTCGAGTCTACGGTGTTTGGCATATGGCCGATGAATGGACGTTAAAAGGGGGTGTTTCTACCGGTTACCGTTCACCAGATTTACGCCAAGCAACAAAAACATGGGGACAAGCAACAGGTGGCTCAGGGGGAAATGCTGTTATTTACGGTAACCCAGATCTGAAACCTGAAAAGTCAGTAACGGAAGAAATTGGTATTATTTGGGATAACCGTGATAACTTAACGGCAAGTGTGACTATTTATAATACTGATTTTAAAGACAAAATTACTGAACGTCGTATTTGTGATGATAAAGGTGTGTTACCTACGTGTACCAAAGAGCAAGGATATGGTCACCAATATGACTTTATCAGTACGCGCGAAAACGTAGATAAAGCTAATATGCGTGGTATTGAGGTTACTGGTAACTGGGTAATTTCACCAGAATGGAACTTAGCCGCTAACTATACCTTTACCGATTCAGAACAGAAGAGTGGTGCATTTAGTGGTAAACCACTGAATAAACAACCACGCCATATGGCGAATGCAACCTTAAACTGGGAAACCACGCCAGAAATGGAAACATGGGCACGAATTAATTTCCGTGGTAAAACCTCTGATTACTTATCACGTACATCGATGTCACATGGTACTCCTTCTTATGCGTTTGTTGATATTGGTACCAGTTATAGTTTAACCAAACAGCTTAATGTGATTGGTGGTGTTTATAATGTACTTGATCGTCGCATCAACTATGAAAACTTTAATACCACATTAGAAGGTCGTCGTTACAACATTGGTTTGAACTATAACTTCTAATTTATTACCCTCAGTTTGTGTCATTAAGACTCCACTTGTGGAGTCTTTTTTTATCTCTGATTTTCTTTTATTTGCTCAAAATTAATACTGGAAAGTTTTAAGATTGAGGTTTATATTTAGCTCAATAACTCATCTTATCAATTGCTCTATTCTGACTACTCTATTGTTATTTTTACGTATTTTGTTTGTTTTTCCTTAATGTGTTTTCTTACATTTTTATTGTGTGAAAGAGGTCTATAAAAAATAGATATTTTTTATCAAAAGACGTTTTTTAGAAAAATAGAAATGGTTTTTAACAATTTCATAGCATTAATCTTATTAATGTATTTTAAATGCTTTATTTTGATGGTTTTATATTGATATTTAATTTAAATTATTTTTAAATCTTTATTTATCAATTGGTTATATGTTTTTTTATTTGAACTCCATTCTGTTTTTCTGAAAATTTATACCTTAACGCGTGTGATAAAATTACAATTATTGTTAATTAAATGTGATTTTATATGTTGACTTAGTTTGCGAATTGAAAAGATCGTAAAAAAAGGGGGTTTTTTGATGAAAATGTATTGCT
>NZ_MIIZ01000804.1:0-3125 GCF_001743005.1 Shigella sp. FC1967
ACCATCAGGATCGAACTTACGGCCTTGGGTGGTAGGATTAAAAATGCGAAAATAAGGTACGGCATCAGTTCCTGTTGATGCAGCCCATTGCCAACCCCCGTTATTTGAGATGAAATCGCCATCAATGAGTTGTGACATAAAATAACGCTCACCCCCAACGCCAATCAATTAACAAGTCTTTGATAAGAAAGCTCGCCGTGAGCATACGTAAGCGGTTATGCATCCAACCTGTTTGGTTAAGCTGTCGCATCGCAGCATCAATAATTGGGAAACCCGTTGAACCTTGCGTCCAAGCATTAAACTCATCTTGATTGTTACGCCACTTGATTTGTTCTGTCCAAAGCTGAAAGGCAATGTGTTTGCATAAATTGGGATTTGCCACAATTAAGTGTTGGTAAAATTCTCTCCAAATAAGTTCATTAAACCAAACAAATGCGCCTGATGTGTTGTTTTCTAAGAAATCAGGTTCCGTTTGATAAAGGCGATTAAAACATTGACGAATAGACAGTAATCCAATTGAAAGATAAGGGGATAATCGACTTGTGCCATCAATTGAGGGAATATCTCGCCATCTTGCATAATGTGAGACGCTTTCATAACAGAACTGTTTTAAGCGTTTAAGAGCCTCTTCTTCCGTAGAGATAACGGATGGTGATCGTGTATTTTCAAGTGAGAATAGCGGTGCTTTTAAAGGTGATACCGCTTTTTGATGCGTCCTGATCTCTGGGATAGGTAATGAAGCGTTATCTTGTGAAAGAAAGCATCGTAAAAATGCATTTCTAAAGGGAGTAAAAACCTTATACATTTCACCTTGTTGAGTGACTACATTACCCGGTGGAATAAACACATTGTCATGATAAGCATAAATGGTTGTTTTATTCTTGAGTCGCTCAATGACTTTTTTATCACGGCGTTGTTCATTAAGAGCATATTGGTGATTGAAGAAAAGCGCAGTGACTTGATGTTGTTGGCAATACTCAGCCACTTTATCGGCTGCAGTTGAATAAGTATCGCTAATCACGACTGTGAGTGGAATATTGAGTTTTGCTAGTGATGTTGAAAGATCCAGCAAAGTATTATGAATGAACGCCTGATATGATAAAGCCATATTGTGGGCTTTCCATTGTTCAGGCGTTACGGTGAAAATAGCATGCACCTGTGCGTGTTTATCTTGGCAAGCGTGAAAGAGCGCCTTGTTATCGGTTACTCTTAAATCATTACGAAACCAAACTAAATGAACAGAAGACGGGTGCATGTAACCTCTCTTAATCTAATTTAGGATGTTGATCGATCAGGGCTTGGCGTTTTTTCTGCAATGCTTCAATTTCCGCTTCGATATCTTCAACACGGTGTTCAATACTATCATAATGCTCAGATAAAATTTCTTTCGCCTCTGATCTATCTGATGCTGCTGGTGTTGCACCTCGTAAAGGTTTATTTGCGGTTTCGATCATCTTGATACCAGTTATCAAACCGACAACAGCGACAATCATCAAATAATAAGCTGGCATATATAAATTACCGGTTGCTTCAACTAACCAAGCCGCCGCTGTAGGTGTTGCCCCTGCAATTAATACGGAAATATTAAATGCGATTGCTAATGCACTATAGCGAATATGGGTTGGGAAAATAGCGGGTAAAATCGATGCCATTACCCCAGTAAAACAGTTGAGTAAAATCGCTAAGATTAATAATCCTAAGAAAATTAAGCCGATTTCATCGCTGTTAATCATCATAAACGCAGGGTAAGCAAGAACAAACAACCCAATACTACCGCCGATAACAAATGGCTTGCGACCAATTTTGTCACTCAGTAGACCAATGACTGGTTGTACAAATAGCATCCCGATCATAATCGCGATGATGATCAGTACACCGTGATCTGCCGAATAATTTAAGTTATGTGATAAATAACTCGGCATATACGTCAATAACATGTAGTAGGTCACATTAGTCGCAATCACTAAACCTACACAGACGGTTAAACTTTTCCAATATTTTGATGCAATTTCACGTAATGAAACACGCGGTGGATTTTCGATAGATTTACGATCATCGCTGTTCATTTCATCAACATGTTGTTGGAATGCAGGGGTTTCTTCTAAAGCGTGACGTAAATATAAGCCAATAAGACCTAATGGTAATGCCAAGAAGAACGGAATACGCCATCCCCACTCATGAAATGCGGTTTCTCCAAGGATAGTAGAGATAAGTACAACAACACCTGCACCCATAACGAAACCAGCAATAGAACCAAAGTCTAACCAGCTTCCCATAAATCCGCGTTTGCGGTCTGGTGAGTATTCCGCAACAAAAATTGCCGCGCCAGAATATTCACCCCCAATGGAGAAACCTTGTGCTAATTTAGCCAGTAATAATAAAACAGGAGCCCAGATCCCAATCGTTTCATAAGCAGGAATAAGACCAATGGCAAACGTACTCAGTGCCATAATAATGATGGTGACAGATAACACTTTCTGACGACCAAATTTATCCCCTAACATCCCAAATACAACACCCCCTAAAGGTCTTACAAGGAATGGAACTGAGAATGTCGCGAGTGCGGCAATCATCTGCACACCCGGCGATGCACCAGGGAAGAAGACTTGACCTAAGACATACGCAAGGAAGCCGTAGACACCAAAGTCAAACCATTCCATGGCATTACCTAACGCTGCCGCAGTAATGGCTTTCTTAAGCTTACTATCATCAATAATAGTTATATCATTGATTTGTAGAGGTTTGTTTCTTTTTTTCTTCATTTTCATATTAAGTGACCTTTATAAAGGTATTTGTGATTTTTTGTTTATCAATTAATGAAAAGAAATGAAGTGACTATTTGTTAGCGAGAAGAGTGAGTAATAAAAATTCACTAAAAAAACAGCTTACTTCTACTAAATTTAAATAGTGGTATTAAGCTAATAGATAAGAGAATATTTATTTAGTATAGATGAGATTGAATAAGATATAAGAAAGTTTTCGTTGTTGTTTTGATATAACAAAACAGAGCCTCTATGTATTAAAATGTGATCAATATCATAACGTAATTCTGCTTTTGTGTAAAATCCATGGCGTTAGCGATTAGAAATTTAACTTAGGGGGGCTTTTAATTCTCATAATGAATA
>NZ_MIIZ01000805.1:0-3074 GCF_001743005.1 Shigella sp. FC1967
TTGAGAACAACTTGGCATAAGTGATTGCATATCACAAATTAAGCTTTGTGTTAAAAAATTTAAAATGATAGTGCACTGTTTAAGATCATATTCTTCAATCCACATTTTAAAAAAATAAATAGGTTCAAAATCAAGATTAATATAGCTACGATAAAGGTTTCTTAACGTTGAGGCATCAAGAGAAAGCAGCTTAGCAAATGCTTTTGCTTGTAAAGCAATATTAATACCCGCTCGAATTTTCTTTCCATTTTCACCTTCGAGTAGATTATTTATCTCATTCTCAATTCCTGCATTTAATTGCGCACCTAATTTCTTTTTTCTTAGTAACTCTCGTAAAACCATCACGAGATCACTTTCATCTGGAAAGATTTTACGCAAATATTGGAGCAATTCTTGCAAACTTCGCCCTGATTTTCTAAATAACATTATTACTTTATCTAGTTTTTTATCAGCTCCCTCTTCTGCAATATATAATGTGCTTTGCCCTCTATTGGCTTTTTTATCTAATAGCTGACCAAAACGTTGTGAAAAAAGAGTAGCAACCATCGACATATCATCAGATATCTCTATTAACTGATTTTGATAATTTTGGTTTTCACTAATTTTAGGTTGTTTATATTCAGTTTCTTGTTGGCTTTTTTTACTAACATTACTAAGTGCAGACTGTGTTGAGGTTGAGGTGCTAATTGGTCCAATCATGATATTACCTCATAAAAGCCTGAAGTTGTTTTAATGCCTGAGACGTTTTTTTATCCATTGGTTCAAATGGATTTTCAGTGATAGAGCCTAAAGATTCAGTTTGCATCTTTTCTAATAAACGGGGTTGTAGCATAAAAATACGGATCATCTTTTTATTATTATCAGATTCATACCTGAAAGCTCGACCTATTAAAGGAATTGCACTTAGAAAAGGAACTTTACTTTCTGCTTTCACATTATCTTCTCGGGTATATCCACCTATTAATAAGCTTCCACCTTCCGAAACACGAGCAACAGTACTAATATTTGTACGATTAATCACAGGAAGTTTTTCAACACTTTCATCATTCCCATTGTCATCTTTTTTTTTCTGCACCATCTTCAAGATTAATGATCATTTCAATATCTTTATTTGAATCACCAATACGAGGTAATACACTGATCATCGTGCCAAATGTTGTTGATTCTAATGAAGCAACTCGTTCACCTTTTATTTGAGTATAAAAAGTTGTATTGTTATCAAAAATAGCAGGGGTATTTTCTTGTGTTAATAACATTGGGCGAGATACCATTTGAGCCTCACCATCTTCACTCAATGCTTTTATTTTACCTAAAAAGTTAAAACCAGAAGCCGCACTTAAACTTGCTGTGTTAAAAAAGAAGCCGCCTTTGCCAGCGCCATAACTAGCTTGCCAATTAACACCTAAGCTATCAGCTTTATTTTTAGAGATATCAATTATCCATAATGATAATTCGACTTGTCTTTTCGGTTTATCTAATTGAGCAATAAGTGAACCGATTAATGCCAACCCCTCTCGACTTGTCTTCACTAAAAGACTGTTTGAACCCGGTAATGGCACTAATTCGACGTTATATTGTCCTATTTTAGTGATAATAGGCGCATTAGTTTCTTCACTATCATTTATCGCTTCATCGTATTTCTGACTATCATTATTTTCTAGCGTTTGATGAGGATCTTTCACTGGTCTTGTTATTTCTTTAGAGGGCATAAATAGCTGCTGTAAGACAGACGTAATACCCGGTAACACGACTTGTTTATCGCGTAAAGTATAAGTTCTATCTTGTACAAAGGTATTTTTTTAATGGAAATATCTGTACAAATTCATCCCCATAGCGAGAACTCCCCACGGGTACTTGATTATTGGTATTTTCATCAAGTTGCTCTTGTACATCATTATCTAAAAATACAGCTGCGGCTTTAACTAATTTAATATAAACAGGAGGGCCAGAAATATAAAAAGTACGTTGATCTCGACCTGCACGTAATGGATAGCGCTGATCATATAATCCTACATCTTGTAAATACTCTTTTAGCTCGATTAACCCTATGTTTTTTACCTGAAAGAGTTCCTGTAATATCTCACTGCTCTCATAAATATAGATTGATTTTCCATCATTAAAATAGAGCAATGACAACCGTTTCACCATCAATTCAAATGCTTCTTCTGGTGAAGAAATATCAAAATTTCCAGTTATTCTTTCCTTTTTTACAGCATTACTCAGAATAAAAGGTTTATTTAACTTATCTGATAATACAAGAAAAAAATTGTTCTACTCGTGTATCAACAGCAATAAATACATCAGGTTTTTTTCACCTGATGTGTATAAATAACCTTCCCTTCCGCGGCTTGAATTTGAAAAGAAAAGCTACAACATAGTGCTAGCCCAATAGCACAATAAATTTTATTTTTTATTTTCATAAAGATGTTGACCAATTCGACGAAATTCTGTTGGTGTAATACCAAATAACGTCTTAATTTCATTAGAAAAATGAGATGCCGAACTAAATCCATTATCAACAGCAATTTGTGTTAATGATTCATCAGTTGATAGCGTGGTTAAAATTGAAGATGCGGCACGCCATGAACGTAATTGGCTTTTCCCACAATTACCTAAATAACGCTTACACAGTCGTCTAAAATGTGTACCTGATACTCCATATCGCTCTCCAATTTGTGCAATATTACTTTTCTTTTCATCTAAATAACTAATGAGATGTAAAATAAGCCAATAACTTTCACTATGTCTTATTGTGACAAATAGAGGCTCTAATTGGCTTTCTGGTTTTATTGCTTCATTTATTAATACATATTCTAGCGATTTATTAGCATCGTCTATATAAAAAATCTGCTGATTAATATCAAATTCAGATCCTATTGCGGTCATTTTTGAAAAATCACGGGCATAATCAATAAATGCTAATAATCTTGCACAAATAAAAAATGATCGTTTTTCTATTTTCCATGATTGATTTTCAGACTGAAAAACAACATTTTTCATTTTTTGAATTTATAAATAAAAGCCTTTTCCTTTTATAATTTTTAGTTCGTTTTTCTTCATCATATATTTTTTAA
>NZ_MIIZ01000806.1:0-3064 GCF_001743005.1 Shigella sp. FC1967
TTTTCGAGTGTTCTGTGGCGTGATTGTACGTTTTTCCCTCTAGAGCGGAAATAATCGGCGAGTTGCTCAGCAACATAAACTGAACGGTGTTTACCCCCCCGTACAACCAATTGCCACCGTCAAATAACTACGGTTATTGGTTTCTAGCATCGGCAACCAAAGTTCAAGATAGCTTCTCGTTTGATAAATAAAGTTATGCACTTCGGTGTGTCTATCTAAGAATGCCGCGACAGGGCGATCGAGACCTGTCATTGGACGCAGTTTAGGATCCCAATGTGGATTCGGTAAGAATCGCACATCAAAAACATAGTCTGCATCAATAGGAATACCATGCTTAAAACCAAAGGATTCAAAGACCATTGTTAGCTCGCGTTCACGCTTTCCTAATAAGCGAGTACGCAGCATTTCTGCAAGCTCATGAACTGACATTTCAGAGGTGTCAATAATGAGATCAGCCCGTGATCGTAATGGTTCAAGCAGATCACTTTCGGTATCAATGGCCATTTCTAGCGAAAGATTTTTGGTTGAAAGCGGGTGAAGACGTCGAGTATCACTATAACGACGAATTAAGGTATTTCTATCTGCGTCTAAAAATAAGAGTTGTGGAGAATATTCAGCGGGTAAACTTTCCAGCGCTTTTTCGAAGATCTCCGGCGACTCTGGCATATTTCGGACATCAATACTGACTGCGGCAGCAGAAGCATCACGTTCAGCCAGTGTTTTTGCGAGCTCAGGTAAAAGATCAACAGGTAAGTTATCAACACAATAAAATCCCATGTCTTCAAGCGCACGCAAAGCGACTGACTTACCTGAACCAGAGCGTCCGCTGACTATCATCAGCACCATGAGGTAGCTCCCCTATAATTTCCCAGTGATGAATATCATTCCACTGTAATGCTATTCGCGTCCTACTAAACCCGTAGGGGTTATTCTGTGATAATCTGATAAAGCTCTTCATCACTTTGTGCGGAGCGTAGTCGGCGACATAAATTTTTGTCTGCCAACTGTTTTGCAATCAAAGACAGTGTGTGTAAATGTTCCTTACATTGTGTCGCAGGAACGAGTAATGCGAACAACAAATCGACAGGCTGATTATCAATAGCGTCGAAGGCAATAGGTTCGCTTAGGTGAAGAAACACACCAACTACTTTTTCTGTTTCATCACTTTCAATACGTCCATGAGGAATAGCTAAACCACCCCCAATCCCTGTTGTACCGACTTTTTCACGCGTTAATAAGGCTTCAAATATCAGTGTTTCGGGTAAATTAAGTGCTTTTGCTGCATTTTCACTGATAATTTCTAACGCGCGCTTTTTACTCGTGCAATGTACATCATTATGCGTACATGCCAGAGAAAGTACGTCGCTAATATTCATCTTTGTATCGTTGTTCATTGTCTTATTCACTTAGACCAGCAAACCAGATGCCACAAAGTGACATCTGGTTTTGTGTTACTGATATTGATTAGGCATTGGCTTAAACCGAGTCATAAACAACACAGTAACTTCGCCGATTGTATTCCCATTTCACAATGGGAAATGAATTAATGTTGTCTCAGTTTATCTTTGTGTTTGGTTAATTGACGAGCCAGTTTATCCATTAATCCATCAATTGCTGCGTACATATCTTCTGCTTCTGCAGAAGCATGTAATTCACCGCCATTAACTTGAATGGTCGCTTCCGCGATTTTATTCACTTTCTCGACTTTCAGGATGACCTGAACGTTATTAATTTTGTCAAAGAACTGAGGTAATTTCGCGCTTTTTGCTTTGACGGTATCACGCAGAGCATCGGTTAATTCAATATTATGACCAGTGATTTGAAGTTCCATAGTGTCTTCCTTCTCAATTATGCTCAAACCAACTCTTTGCGTTGATTTGAAGGCGGGATGGATAATGACTCTCTATACTTCGCAACAGTGCGTCGAGCAACTTGTATTCCAAGCTCTGCGAGCATATCAGCCAGTTTACTATCACTAAGTGGTTTCGCTGGATTTTCTGCTGCGATTAGTTTCTTCACTAAAGCCCTGATTGCTGTTGAAGAGGCTTCGCCTCCGCTATCAGTATTCACATGGCTAGAGAAAAAATACTTCAATTCGAAAATTCCTCTTGGGCAATGCAAAATTTTTGCGTTGTTACTCGAGAAATGGTGGATTCGTGCATTTCAACCTGTTCAGCAATATCTGCCAACACAAGGGGTTTCATATGCTCTTCACCCAATTCGAAAAATGCCTGCTGTGTGTCAACAATGCAATGAGCGACTTTTAATAATGTCTCATTACGGCTTTCTAAACTTTTTATCAGCCATTTGGCTTCTTGTAAATTGTCACGAATAAATTTTCCATCGCTTTCATTTTGAGTCGATTGACCCAATGCTGCGTAAGTTTCATTTATTCGTAGGCGAGGAATGCTATCTGTATTTAACTCAACTTGCCAGCGTTCACCTGATTTTTTTACCAGTATATCTGGAATAACATACTCTGACTCGCCTGTATCAATACTTAATCCGGGTTTAGGATCAAGAGACTGGATCAGTTCAATAACAGATTTAAGCGTCTCTTCTCGTAACTTCGCTTGACGCATCAGTTGACGAAAATCACGGTTACCTAGTAACTCTAAATATTGGCTAATGACTAACTGCGTTTCTTTAAGATAGGGTGTTTCTGTTGAAAAAGCGGATAGCTGAATCAAAAGACACTCTTTTAAATCACGAGCAGCAACACCAATAGGATCAAAGCGTTGAATACGTTTTAATACGGCTTCGACTTCATCAAGCTCTAATTCATCATCGCCCATTCCAGCCAGGATGTCATCTGTTGTGACAGTTAAATATCCTGTTTCATCAATAGCATCGATAATACTTATCGCAATTGCTTTGTCTGTTTCTGAAAATGGTGTGAGATCAGCCTGCCATGTTAGGTAATCTTGCAATGAGGCGGTTGTTTCACCTTGATACAGAGGTAGTTCATCATCAGTATAGTCACTACTGGTGCCTGAAGGTGTACCTGCCGTGTAGATTTCTTCCCATTGCGTATCTAAAGGGAGATCATCAGGCATCTCTTTTT
>NZ_MIIZ01000807.1:0-3057 GCF_001743005.1 Shigella sp. FC1967
CATATTAAGATAACTTATGTTTATGCAGTAACTTGGGATGAATTGGAGACGGTAAAGACTTCAGAGGGGACTTCACCTTTTGAGGGGAGTAATGAGTTTTATTTGTGTGCGAGCTTTTAGTAGAGAAAGGTGAATGAGATAAAAAGATCAGAAAAAAACGGTCGCCATATTAAGATAACTTATGTTTATGCAGTAACTTGGGATGAATTGGAGACGGTAAAGACTTCAGAGGGGACTTCACCTTTTGAGGGGAGTAATGAGTTTATTGTGTGCGAGCTTTTAGTAGAGAAAGGATGTTATAGCGTGGTAAAAACTCAGCTACCTAGGGAGACTGTATAGCTAGTGGCATCTGGGTTGTTAACGTTAAGAAGAAACAAGCCACCTTTATACCTAATATGACTCACTGTGATTTTGATATTGAAAAAATGCAGTGATTATTTATCCACAACAAGGGTATGCCAATATTTATCAAAGTAGCACGAATGCAACACCGAGTCTCAGTGAAGTCGAGTTACCTTAATTGAAAAAGAGTATGTGGGAAGAGGGCAAAAAGTAAGGTGATTAAATCAAGAAAATCTTAGATATACCTTAATCACTTGACGCAAAATAAAGGCTTTACATCGAAACGACACATCCTGTCGTTTCAATCTTTTTTATTTTTTGAAAATAATAATTTTGCCTGTCATACCCTGTCAGTGGGGTGTTTTATAGTAACGTCATCTTAATTAAATGAGGACACAAAAGATGGCGAACTATCGTATTGATGCAGACTTATCTTTTATTGGGCAATGCAGTAATGAAGACTTATCATTACTGTTATCGGTATTAACACACGATATTAAAGACGGTGAAAAACGTTGGTCTGAAACGTTAACCAATACCCCTGAATATCAACTCTTTTATCCTGACCATCAAAAGTATTGGCCTGCCATTTGTGCAGAATTACAAACTTATGGTGCTAACAGTTTAGTGAGTTTATTTCGTGGCAATAAAGGCGTGTTGTATCGTGAGATATTAACCGATGTTTGTGATAAGTTGGAGGTGAGTTACGCTAAAAATAGTGAAACAGAAACCATTGAATTAAATCTTTTATTAAAAGTTTTTGAGAAAAGCTTAGGCAAAATGACAGAGGAGGAGTTAAAAACACTGGCTCAAGAATTACAATTAAATCTCACCAATCCCACCCCTCAACTGGTGTTAATTGCCATGCAGGCAGCCATTAGAACATCGGGTTTTGCCGCCTTAGAACTTGCAACCTTATCGGCTATCAGTGTGATTAATGCCTTAGGTGGTGTTGCTACCGTTGGTACGCTCTTTGTTGCTCAACGCGCACTGTCGTTTGTCGCTGGTCCTATTGGTCTCGCTCTCAGTTCGGCTTGGTTACTGTCTGATATCGCCGGACCTGCCTATCGTGTCACGGTGCCGGCGTGCATTATCGTGGCTTATTTACGTCAAAAACACCTTTCTTGTGACTAAGCTGGCTTTTCATTTGTTGCTTTAACGGAATAACGTCTATGTCATCATCTCAACATCGGCATGACCGTTTGGCACAACGGTTGACCTTTATTATTACCCAGTTGTTTAAAGGAGAAACCTTATCCTTAAAAGGATTAGCACAAGAATTTAATGTGTCAGTACGCACTTTACAACGTGACTTTAATGAACGGCTTATTTATCTCGATTTGGACTATAAAGCAGGATGTTATTGGTTAGCGAAATCACAACGTTTTTTTAGAACCGATAAAGACATTCTACAATTTGCGTCGATGACGAGCATGGTGCCGTTTTTTCCTTCATTGGATAGAAAGCTTATTTCGGTGTTATTGGACTCTGAGGAAGCACCGCCTTATCTGATTTATCATGAGGCTCCTCAGCATTCGCCTTCGTTGTTTGGGGCATTTGCAGTATTAACTCAAGCCATTATTGATAAACGCTGTATTCAGTTCTTGTATTGCGATACCACGGTAAAAGGTATCGCACCGTACAAACTGATTTATTTTGACGGTCATTGGTATTTTTGTGGTGTGAAAGTGAGAAATAAAACCATACAGGTTTTTTTATCTTAAAGAGATGAGTGATGTGTTTGTCACTCAACACACTTTTATTAAACAACAGGAGGTAGAGCAATTAATACAGCAACCGCAGTTTATAATGGCACTTCCTCATTTTCATTATATCAAAACACTTATGATGTCTTCTTAAGTCCGTGGTGCCATAAGAAATAATTTATGTCTTCGTTAAATAGAAGTATTGCAAGTGTATTAGGAACACTAACAACACAGATTTACTTTCATTAACATTTTAATCCTTATTAACGAGGTTAATCACACCTCGTTTTTTATGCCCTAAACAAGGAAATTGATGATGAGTCGAGAAGTGAACGTTATACCTATATTCCTACTATTATCTTACTGGATAGTGATACACCTCGGCATAATGAATATCATCGGTATCGCCCTGGGCATATCCGTGACGGCTGCAATCAAGGTGTTTTGTGCTTGGTGGTGGTTATGATCTTTATCAACCGAGCTCGATAGACGACGAAACTGACTCATAACACCATGAACCTGTTTAATGACTATATCGGTTAACTTATTGCATAGGGAGTAAAGGCGAGCGAGGTACTATCGCGGCGTCACTGTTGTGGTAATAAGTCTTGAGTATAACAAGTGAAGGTAATTTGGTAATAGTAGATATCACTGATAGCTTCACGCCAGTGAGCGAAGTGTATTGGGTAAATTTAAACGAGATATCTGTCAGTGATATTTCAAAAATAAGCTTGAGCAAGAATAGAGGGCACTAATTCGGTTTTTGTAAAAAATCATTCAGCGTATTTTATTTAGTAAGCTAGCGCAGATTAACGTTATCACTATTGTTGAGCTGATTATGTTCAGTAGGATTTCGATGTCCGCAAAATAATGAGAAAAGGAAGGAGGCTATACTATAATGAATGAAAAATTTTGAAATCGCCAATTTTAGCAGACTATACAGTAAGAAAAAAGACTTTTTTTAGAACTTTAAAAATAAAAGAAGCTAAAAAAACGTATTATTCAAAAA
>NZ_MIIZ01000808.1:0-3030 GCF_001743005.1 Shigella sp. FC1967
TAAATCAACTGATAATATAAATGACTAAAGGATGCATATTTACAGCTTCAGAATACAAAATTGGCACTAATAAATTACTATCTAATCCTTGAACAACAAGATAAGCAATAAATAATGCCCAGAAATCAGAGCCTAATCCCCACTGAGATAATGCAATCACAATAACGGGGATTGTTGCTAAAACGGCACCAACATAAGGGACTAAAACAGAAACACCAACAATCACAGCCAGTAATACAGAGTAGCGTAAGTCAAAGAAAGCAAATACAAAATAAGTGAAAATACCCACAATTATCATTTCAGTGACTTTACCGCGAATATAATTCGTAATTTGTTGGTTAACTTCAATCCAAACTTGTGCTGCCAATATTCTGTTTTTGGGTAAAACACGACGAACTGCATTGAGCATTTGTTGCTTATCTTTAAGTAAGAAGAACGTCATTAAAGGAACAAGAATAAGATAAATTGACAGTGTAATAATGCCGATTAACGAAGCTAAAGACACTTTTAATACTGATTCCGCCACTGTTGAGAACTTACTGCGTAAGTTTTCTGCCATCATATCAACAATGCCAGCATCCATTAATGCGGGGAAACGATCGGGTAATTCATGTGCAAATGCATTGAACTTATTGATCATATTAGGGATGTCTGAAATCAATGTCATCCCTTGCTGCCATACGGTTGGCGCTAAAATCAAAATAACAATGGCACTAATACCGATAAAGAGTGTCAGAATTATCGATACTGCCCATATACGAGCACATCCTAATTTTTCAAGTAAATGCGTTGGCCACTCTAAAAGATAAGCGAGCACAATTGCCACTAATAAAGGAGCAAGTATGCCACTAAAGAAATACAGAATTGAAAAGCCAGCAATCAAAATGACCACAAGGGCGATAACTTGTGGATCAGCGAATCGGCGTTTGTACCATTGAACAAGCAAGTCCAGCATGAAAATAAAGATCCTTTATAATAATCAAAACAATAGAGCTGTATGTATTCATTTACATAAGCAATAATCTTTTGACAGATTTTACGTTAGGTTTTGCTATCATACATCATCAATTATTAATTTTTCGTTAAGATAGCCATCAGGATACAGTTGTATGAAACTCAGACTTAAAAAACCCTTAGTCGCGCTTCTTGTTTCTGCGTTGCTATCAACATCAGTAATGCCAGCACATGCTGCGATTGATATTGAAGACTCCTTACCTGATATGGGAACCACTGCTGGTTCAACGCTGAGTATTAACCAAGAAATCGCTATGGGTGATTACTATACTCGCCAACTGCGAAATAGTGCACCATTAGTTTTTGATCCGTTACTTTCTAACTATATTAACAATTTAGGGCAAAAACTTGTTTCTAATGCCAGTTCGGTAAAAACCCCTTTTCATTTCTATCTCGTTAATAATCCTAATATTAACGCCTTTGCTTATTTTGGGGGAAATATTGTTTTACATTCAGCCCTCTTTCGATATAGCCGAAATGAGAGTGAATTAGCTTCTGTCATAGCACATGAAATCACACACGTTACTCAACGACATCTAGCGAGAATGCTTGAAGATCAAGCTAAAACAACGCCTCTTGCCCTTGCTGGTGTATTAGGCTCTATTCTAATCTTTATGGCAAACCCAAATGCAGGCCTTGCAACTTTCACGGGAAGTATGGCGGGAATGCAGCAGAATATGATCACATTCACACAAATGAACGAACAAGAAGCAGATCGTATCGGAATACAGACACTTTATCGTGCAGGGTTTGATCCCAAAGGAATGCCTGACTTTATGCAAATTCTTGCTGACCAAGTGCGATATAGCTCCAAACCACCAGAAATGTTATTAACGCACCCCTTACCCGATAGTCGATTATCCGATGCAAGAAGCCGAGCAAGTCAATATCCTGCGCAACAGGTTCCACAGTCGGCTGACTTTCTGTTTGCTAAAATGCGTGTCTTAACTATGCTGACGAAAAATCCTACATCAGAGAATGCATTACAAACGATACTTGATCAATTTAAGCAAGGTACAGCGCTTGAAAAGTCAGCCGCAAATTATGCGCAAATCCTGATCTATTCTCGTGATCGCAAATTTGATGATGCAAGAAAACTACTCACTCCGATGTTAGAAAAAGAGCCAAATAATATTTGGCTTATTGATGCCATGACGGATATCGATTTAGAACAAAATCGGGCAAGTGATGCAGTTGCAAGATTACAATTAGCGTTAAAACAAAGACCTAATAACAATGTTATTATTGCTAACTTGGCAAATGCCTATATGCATAATAAGCAATATAACGAAGCGAATCGACTGCTTTATCGTTATACCTTTGATAATCCAAATGATCCTATTGGCTGGCAATTAATGGCCGAAAACGCAGCTAAACAAGGTGACCGAGCCCATGAATTAGCCGCTTATGCGGAGGATCTAGCACTTAGAGGTGATTTTGAAACAGCGATTCGATACTTAGGTGATGCAAGTAGACAAGTTAAACTAGGTAGTAATGATCAAGCTCGCTTTGATGCGCGCATTGACCAGTTAAGAAAACTACAACAAAGAGACAGTCAATTTAAATAAGGGACACTATGACCAAGAAAGTGACTATTTATCATAATCCACGCTGTTCAAAAAGTCGTGAAACTTTACATTTACTAGAAGAAATGCAAATAACGCCTAATGTTATTCACTATCTAGATACAGCACCTTCCGTTACCGAGCTGAAAACACTACTGAAAGCACTAGGTTTTAATGATGCAAGAGCATTAATGCGTACAAAAGAAGACATTTATAAAACGCTAAAACTCGCTGATGAAACATCACAAGATGCATTAATTCAAGCAATGCATGAAAATCCTAAGCTTATTGAACGCCCTATTGTGGTTGTCGGTAATAAAGCCCGCCTAGGTCGCCCACCAGAGCAAGTAAAAGAACTGTTTAATTAATCTTCAAGGTTCAAAGCCCATATTTATGTTCTGACATCTATGGGCTTTTTCTATTTACTTCATTATTCATCCCGCAATCGTTT
>NZ_MIIZ01000809.1:0-17088 GCF_001743005.1 Shigella sp. FC1967
CAAAAAAGAAAGTAAAAGGCATTTTGATAAAAACAACGGCTAAATGGCATAAATATCTACTCCTTAGATACCTCGTTATCCTTGTTAAACGACTGTATAAGAAGAACCATTTAATACCGAGAATATTCTTTATAATAACGATGAAAACATGGAATTTTGCGACAAAACACGCAATAACATCCGCGCTATAATAACGACAAAAGCAAAGTGATAACTTGCATGCCATAATGTCATGCGTATGATGCATATCACATCTTTTATTTATCACGGTTAACGATCTTTACGTAAGGGTTTCACGTTATGCGTATTCCTCGCATTTATCATCCAGAACCACTCACAGCAGGTACTCAAACAGCATTAGATGAAGAAGCATCTAATCATGTTGGGCGTGTATTAAGAATGTCTACGGGCCAAAAACTGGCACTGTTTGATGGGTCAAATCAAGTATTTGATGCTGAAATCATCGAAAGCACAAAAAAAGTCAGTCATTGTGCAAATTAATGAAGGCATTGTTGATGATAAAGAATCCCCTCTCGACCTCCATTTAGGGCAAGTGCTTTCACGAGGCGAGAAAATGGAATTTACTATTCAAAAATCAGTTGAATTAGGTGTTAATACGATCACTCCACTGATCTCAGAACGCTGTGGTGTTAAACTTGACCCTAGCCGTTTAGAGAAAAAACATCAGCAATGGCAAAAAATTATTATCTCAGCATGTGAGCAATGCGGCAGAAATAGTATTCCACAATTAATGCCAGTAATGGCATTAGAAAAATGGTGTGCTCAAGATGATGGTAGTTTAAAACTCAATTTACATCCTAGAGCGAACCAAAGTATTAATACCTTACCCTTACCAGTTAAAAAAGTGCGTTTATTGATTGGCCCTGAGGGTGGACTTTCCCCTGAAGAAATCGCCATGACAGCAGAGCACCATTTTACTGATATTTTATTAGGTCCTCGTGTATTAAGAACTGAAACAACAGCACTCACCGCAATCACCGCTTTGCAGGTTCGGTTCGGCGATCTGGGATAAAGGAGAAGTAATGATTAAATTAGGTATTGTGATGGATCCAATTTCATCCATCAAAATCAAAAAAGACACCAGCTTTGCTATGCTATTAGAAGCGCAACGTCGTGGCTGGGAAATTCATTATATGGAGATGAACGATCTTTATCTACACCAAGGTGAAGCACGCGCTCACACTCGTTTACTCAGCGTAGAAGAAAATCCAGAAAAATGGTTTGAATTTGGCAAAGAGCAAGATATTGCTTTAGGTGAACTCGATACCATTTTAATGCGTAAAGATCCGCCTTTTGATACCGAATTTATCTACGCAACCTATATTTTAGAACGCGCTGAAGATATGGGAACACTGATAGTGAATAAACCACAAAGCTTACGTGATTGTAATGAAAAACTCTTTACTGCTTGGTTTCCCACATTAACACCTGACACATTAGTCACTCGTGAAGCTAAGCACCTACGTGCTTTCCATGAAAAACACGGTGATGTTATTTTCAAACCACTAGATGGTATGGGGGGAGCTTCAATCTTCCGCCTGAAAAAAGATGATCCAAACGTAGGTGTTATTATTGAAACATTAACAGAACATGGACATCGTTTCTGTATGGCACAAAATTTCCTACCTGAAATTGTTAACGGCGACAAACGTATTCTTGTTGTTGATGGTGAACCCGTACCTTATTGCTTAGCTCGAATTCCTGCAAAAGGTGAAACCCGAGGCAATTTAGCGGCTGGTGGTCGTGGAGAAGCACGTCCATTAACAGAAAGTGATTGGGCAATAGCGCGTCAAGTTGCACCTATTCTTAAACAAAAAGGGCTTATTTTTGTTGGATTAGATGTTATTGGTGATCGTTTGACTGAGATTAACGTAACAAGCCCAACATGTGCACGTGAAATTGAAGCCGCTTATCCTGATGTTTCTATTACAGGTATGTTAATGGATGCTATTGAAGTACGCTTAAACAAGAAAAACTAACTTTTAGGCACTGAGATTAAAGGGTTTAAAAGTATGAACCTAGCCCCCACATATTAATTAATAAGCGGTATACATTAAGAAATACAATGTATAAAAGGGCTAGGTTTTTTAATAAAAATGATCAGGGAACAGTACTACTATTATGAATTTACTTAACCATTTTCTTATTGCTATGCCTTCATTAAGCGATCCGTTATTTGAACGTTCGGTCGTCTATGTTTGCGAACATAATGAAAACGGTGCGATGGGCTTAATTATTAATAAACCTATCGAAGATATCTCTGTGGAAGGTGTCTTAGATCAACTGGAAATTTTTTCGACTGATAGAGACGAAGCGATTAGCTTACAAAAACCAGTGATGTCAGGAGGCCCAGTTGCAGAAGAACATGGTTTTATCTTACATACTCCGGTTTCAGGTTTTAGTTCTAGCATCAAAATTAGTGATAGTACGATGATCACAACGTCCAAAGATGTATTAGAAACCTTAGGCACAGCAAGACAACCCGAAAAAACATTAGTTTCTCTTGGCTATTCCAGTTGGGAACAAGGTCAATTAGAGAAAGAAATTTTAGAAAATAGTTGGCTAACCGTCGAAGCTTCACCTCAAATTATTTTTGATACCCCTATTGCTGAACGTTGGCATAAAGCGGCTGAATTAATTGGGATTAATATCCACACCATTTCGCCGATAGCAGGTCATGCATAATGTCAAACAGAACAGTGATAGGCTTTGATTTCGGCACTAAAAGCATTGGTGCCGCTATCGGTCAAGAAGTTACAGGAACAGCTAGACCTCTAGCCTCATTTAAAGCAAAAGATGGCATTCCTGACTGGACTCAAATCGAAAAAATCATAAAAGAATGGCAACCTGATTTAGTCGTTGTCGGCTTACCTCTTAATATGGATGGCACCGAACAGTTAGTCACAACCCAAGCTAAAAAGTTTGCTAATCGCCTTCATGGTCGATTTGGAGTGCAAATTGCATTACATGATGAACGCCTTAGCACAGTAGAAGCGCGCGCTCATCTTTTTGAACGTGGTGGTTACCGTTCGTTAGATAAAGGTAGTGTAGATGCTGCATCTGCCGTTATTATTCTTGAAAGCTGGTTTGAACAACAATTCTAAAAATAGGTTTCACCTCGTGATACCCGTCAAATTTTACTTATAAATTCACTAGATTGAATTAAACCTTCATGTTGACGTTGTTGCCGACTTAACATGAAGGTTTGCATACCGTATTCACTTCCTGTTTGCATTAATGTCGTTACTTGGTGATATTTTCCTTCTCTTATAAGATGTGAAATACCCTGCGTAACCTGCATTATTTCAAATAGCGCCACACGCCCACCATCAATTGAAGGCACTAACTCTTGTGAAATTATCGCCTTTAAGCTGCACGCTAATTGCGATGAAATCCATTGCCGCTCATTAGCTGAAAATACATTAGTCACGCGCTCAAGCGTTTGTGCAGCCCCTTGAGTATGCAATGTTGCCAGCACTAAATGCCCTGTTTCTGCTGCCGTTAATGCCAACTTAATACTTTGTGCATCTCTCAATTCCCCTAACATAATGACATCTGGATCTTGGCGTAAAGCGCTCTTTATTGCATTTGCGGTATGTTGAACATCTCGCCCTATTTCTCTTTGCTGTACAATGCTTTGCTTATTACTATGTATAAACTCAATAGGATCTTCTAATGTCAAAATATGCTGACGGTGGTATTGGTTTAAATAATTGATCATTGCTGCTAATGTCGATGATTTTCCACTTCCTGTTGCTCCAGTCACTAAAATAAGTCCGTGAGAATAATTATCTAATAATGTTGAAACCGATTTAGGTACTCGAAGTTTATCTAAAGAAGGAATTTGTGCTTCAATTATTCTTAATACTGCTGAAACCCCTTTTTGTTGGCGAAACAAATTAACACGAAGTCGTTGTCCACAAGACAGCGTAAATGCCGTATCAACCTGCCCTTCATTCTCAAAAATTTGCTTTTGCGTATCACTTAAAAAAGGCTTGAGCCACGTTAGTAGACTATCGGAAGTGATAGGTTTACATTGATTTTGTTGATAAAGTATTCCATTGATCCGCAATCTAGGTACATCACCACAACAAAGGTGCAGATCCGAAGCGTTATGCTTTACACTATATGCAATTAAATTTTCCATTTTCATCTTATTATCTCCTGAGTTGCCATGAATACTATTAAACAGAATCTCGTCAATGTCAGGTCTCACATTGACACAGCAGCGCAAAAATGCGGCCGTTCTCCAGAAGAAATAACACTACTTGCAGTCAGTAAAACAAAACCTGCGAGTGACATCGAAAAAGCAATAGCATGTGGACAAACTGAGTTTGGTGAAAACTATGTCCAAGAAGGTGTTGATAAAATCCATTATTTTGCTAATAACCACGCCTTAGTTTGGCACTTTATCGGCCCTTTGCAGTCAAATAAAACACGTCTCGTTGCTGAGAATTTCGATTGGTGCCACACCATAGATAGATTAAAAATCGCTCAAAGATTAAGTGACCAACGCCCTGATTCATTACCACCATTAAATGTACTTATTCAAATCAATATCAGTGATGAAAACAGTAAATCTGGTATTAATCTGACTGAACTTGATGGGTTAGCCGCACAAATTTCTATTCTTTCAGGTATTAAATTACGTGGATTAATGGCTATTCCAGCACCTGAAAGCAAATATGACAAACAAGTTGAAGTGTTAGAAAAAATGCATCTCGCATTTAAGCAATTACAATCTCAATATCCCAATATAGATACGTTATCTATGGGAATGACAAATGATATGGAAGCAGCTATTGCTTGTGGTTCAACACTCGTTCGTATTGGTACCGCAATTTTTGGCGCAAGAGATTACGCGACTAAGTAAAATAGAGGTTTATATGGAACATCGTAACATTGCTTTTATCGGCGCTGGAAATATGGCTCAAGCCATTATTGCAGGGTTGGTTCAAGGTGGATATCCCGCACATAAGATAACCGTCAGCTCACCTTCTTCCGTTCGCCGTGAACCTTTAGAAAAAGAGTTCGGCATTCATAGTACTAATGACAATATTGATGCCGTTCAAAAAGCTGATGTTATTGTGCTAGCAGTAAAACCACAAATGATGGAAGAAGTTTGTAAGCCTTTACAAAATATCCCCATGAGTAAAAAGTTAGTCCTCACTATTGCCGCAGGCATTCCTGCCACACGTTATAACGACTATTTTGCAACTCAATTACAGCTTGTTCGCATTATGCCAAATACCCCAGCTCTGGTAGGTAAAGGGTTAAGTGGTATGTTTGCTCACAATTCACTTTCATCTCAAGATAAACAGTTTGCCAATGAATTAATGAAAAGTGTTGGAACAACTGTTTGGGTAGAGCAAGAATCTGCCATCAATGATATTATCGCCATTGCGGGTAGTGCACCTGCTTATTTCTTCTTGTTTATGGAATCAATGCAACAGGAAGCTGAGCGTTTAGGTTTTTCACCTGAAGTAGCAAGAGCTATTGTGCAACAAGCAGCAAGTGGTTCTACGGCTTTAGCAGAGAAACAACATATGTTGTCTTTCTCAACGTTACGTGAGCAAGTAACATCAAAAGGTGGAACGACAGCTGCTGCACTTATGCAGTTTTATGAAGGTAAATTACCCGAAAACGTCGCTTCTGCTATGCAAGCTGCAATTAAACGTGCACAAGAAATGGAAAAACAATTTTAATTTCATCAGGGCCAACTAATGAATTTTTTTAAATTTCGTCATTCTGACTCTTCTTCAACTCTACACATCCGTTCTTCTCTTACGTGTTTGGATGCAATGTGTCAGAGCTGATTTTTATAATCCTTTTTCACAATTTATCGTCAAGATCACACAGCCAATTGTTCGCCCATTAAGAAGTGTTATTCCTTCTATTGGTCCTATTGATACAGCTTCAGTCTTATTAGCCTATATACTTATTCTGCTTGGTATTATTATTCCATCTTACTTATCAGGAACATCTATTCCTTTCTCTTTAATGTTCCCATTTGCTTTTATTGAACTGCTCACAGCCGCAGGTAAAATAATTTTCTGGTTGATCATTATCCGCGCAATCCTTAGCTGGGTAAGCCAAGGTCGAAATCCAATTGATCATCTTTTATTTCAATTGACAGAACCTTTAATGGCACCTATCCGCCGTGTTATTCCAGCCATGGGTGGCTTAGATTTTTCTGCAATGATTGTTATTCTTGTGCTTTACGCCCTGAATTACCTGCGTGTAGACGTTTTACAATGGCTACTTAGCGTAACACTTTACTAAGGGATAACATTTATGCAAAAAGTCGTTCTCGCAACAGGAAATCCAGGAAAGGTCAAAGAGCTAGCCTCTTTGCTTTCTGATTTTGGTTTAGATATTGTTGCTCAAACAGAACTTGGTGTTGATTCTGTTGAAGAAACGGGCTTAACGTTTGTTGAAAATGCGCTGATTAAAGCGCGTCATGCAGCAAAAGTGACTGGCCTTCCCGCAATTGCTGATGATTCAGGTATTTCGGTAGATGCTTTAGGTGGCGCTCCAGGTATTTACTCAGCACGTTATGCGGGTATTGATGCAAACGATCAGCAAAATCTGGATAAATTACTTGATGCAATGAAAGATGTTCCCGCAGAAAAACGCCAAGCTCAATTTAACTGTGTATTGGTTTATATGCGCCATGAGAACGATCCAACCCCACTGATTTTCCATGGTATTTGGCACGGTGTATTAAGTACGGAAATGCACGGTGAAGGTGGATTTGGCTACGATCCTATTTTCTTTGTTCCTGAATTAAATTGTACTGCGGCTCAATTAACTAAAGAGCAAAAAAATCAACATTCACATCGTGGTAAAGCACTTAAATTAATGTTGGATGCCCTTAAGAATGCTTAAGTTGCCCCCATTAAGTTTGTATATTCATATTCCTTGGTGTGTACAAAAATGCCCTTATTGTGATTTTAATTCACACACTTTAAAGGGGGAAGTACCGCATCAGGAATATGTGCAACATTTACTCAATGATTTAGATGCTGATCTTATTCATGTTGGCTCCCGTGAAGTTCAAACAATATTTATTGGTGGCGGTACACCTAGCTTATTAAGTGCTGAGTCAATGGCTGATTTACTCTATGGTGTGAAAGAGCGCATTGCTGTCAGCCCGAATGCAGAAATTACCATGGAAGCTAACCCAGGAACCGTAGAAGCTGAACGCTTTGCTGGATTCCAACGTGCGGGTGTAAATCGTATTTCTATTGGTGTGCAAAGTTTTGGCAACGATAAGCTTATTCGCTTAGGGCGTATTCATGATGCTGATGAAGCTAAGAATGCGGCTCGTTTAGCCAAAGAATTAGGCTTACGTAGCTTTAATTTAGATTTAATGCATGGATTGCCAGATCAATCATTATCTCAAGCGCTTTCGGATTTACAGCAAGCAATAGCGTTATCTCCCCCCCATTTGTCTTGGTATCAATTAACCATTGAACCCAATACACAATTCGGCTCTCGCCCACCTAAATTACCTGATGACGATATGTTGTGGGATATTTTCTCAAAAGGCGATAAATTACTGACAGCAGCAGGTTATCAACAATATGAAACATCAGCATATTGCAAGCCAGGCTTTCAGTGTGAGCACAACTTAAACTATTGGCGTTTTGGTGATTATTTAGGTATCGGTTGTGGTGCTCATGGAAAAATAAGTTTTTCCGATGGTCGTATAATGCGAACAGTAAAAACCAAGCACCCTAAAGGTTTTATGGAAGGTCGCTATCTCCACCAGCAAAATTTTGTTGATAATGATGACCGTCCATTTGAATTTTTTATGAACCGTTTTCGTCTATTAGAAGCATTTCCAAGACAAGATTTCAGCGATTACACGGGGCTTTCTGAAGAAGTGATCCGCCACCAAATAGAAGAAGCTTTGACTTTAGGTTATATCAGTGAATCAGACACTCACTGGCAAATTACACCTCATGGCAAACTCTTTCTCAATTCATTGCTTGAGCTATTTCTTTAATATTGCTGATTTCAAATAGCTAAATTAAAAAATGCCCATACTGTTTTCTGAACTGAGATCAGTTCAATTCACAGTTGGGCATTCTCTTTATTATCAACCTTAAAATATCATAAAGATCTTAAGATTAATCAATTAAAGTACGCGTTCTACCGCTTCAATTTGTTTAGTTAAGCTATCTAAACCACCACCGGAAAGATACCAAAGGTCAGCTTGTAGATAAACAATACCGCCATTTTTTATAGGCAGAAGTTGTTTTTATTATCTCATTTTCAAATGTCGTTTTGTCTAACTTATCTGCACCAATGGCTTCACTACGATCCACGATTAAAATAACATCAGGATTAGCTTTTGCGATCATTTCAGGTGTCACGATACGGCGCTTGCCTTTCTCTTCTTCAGCTACAGGGGGTAATTCTGCTCTTTTTGCTTTAACAACATCATAAACAACACTTTGATTATTAGGCATTAAATTACCAGCGTTATGCATCAACACTAATACTTTTTTATCAGATCCAGAGGCTTTTTTCTGCGCTTGCTCAATAACGGTATTTAATTTAGCAATTTGTTCTTGAGTCGCTTGCTGTTTATCAAATAGCTCACCTAATAATTTGATATTTGACTCAACGGAATTGAGATAATTTGCACTATTGGTTCCTAAATTAACAGTCGGTGCGATTTTCGCTAAGGCTTCATAAGATGCACCTTGGCGACCCGTAATAATGATTAAATCAGGTTTAATTTCAGCGAGTTTTTCTAAGTCAGGCGCTTTCATGCCACCAACATTAGCAACGTGACTTGCAATACTACCTTTAATATAAGCAGGAGCATTGCCTAACGGTAACCCAACCACTTTATCGGCTAAACCTAACTGAACTAAAGAATCATAGAGACCAAAATCAAAAAGAACCACTTTTGATGGATCCTTAGCGACCGTTGTTTCACCCAACAGATGTTTAATCACCACCTTGTCATTCTGCTGGCTAATAACTTGGTTAGGTTGATATTCAATTGGCGTTTTGCTTAACGCAGAGAAACTCGTTACAGAAAGGATAGATGCGATAACTAAAGGAAGGATCTTCTTCATTAACTTTGCCCTGTTTAAGTGGAATACTCAAACAAGGCATTCTAAACAGCTCCCCTCACAAGTCAATTGAATAAGAATGATTTTCATTATTATTTTCAATTATTGTGAGCTAAATAATTCAAGATATTGCTTGAAGTATAACAACGAACACTACTTTTTAAGTGAATTAACAAGCTCAATCCGTTGATTCTCCATCTGAGTTATTTTGCTACAAGCTTGCTGACCAAATTGTGTAAATGCAGCTTCTTGTTGCTTCCACTCCTGATCTATAATCTTTTGGAAACCATCTAAGCTTCCTAGTAATCCGCCTAAAGCTTTTTTACTGTCGCCACCAGCGGCAGCTAATAATTGCTTTTTCCCCAATTCATTAATGCTGTCTTGCAACATACCACCTAGGCTACTTTCTACGATCTCTCTGCCTTTGACTTCAACATCTTTAATGACTTGCGAATGGAACGTAATGTTATTTGGTTCTATGCTAACGACTCTATCCATTTGCTGATTAAGATCTTTCTCTAATCGACTTAATCTATTGAGGATATTGCTTTCTTTACCAAAAGCTTCAATAACTACTTTATCAAGCACTTTGCGAGAATCTTGCAGTTTTACCCCAGTTTCAGTTCTTAACCAAGGTACGTCTCGTCTTACTGTGGCTTGATATTTTTTTTGCTAATTCTTGTTGTTGTGGTGTCAATGTGGCACTTTTTTTCATTTTGAAATAATGTACCGTCAGGATAAATCACCATTAAACCCTGTGAACCAGCGACTTCAACAAATTCAGGGGTTATGCGTAAATCATCTTTTGGCATTACAGCACAATCAAAACTGGGTGATGCATTTGCTGTCCCCGCAACAAAAAACAGTGTGACAGCAATATTTCTTAAATTCATAACAACTCTCCTGAAAACACGCCTAAAAAATTGAACGCCCAACTTTGTTTGCTAATAATTCAAGTGCTGCACAACCTGCTAATGAATTACCTGATTTATCCAGCTCGGGTGACCAAACTGCAACCGTAAAAGCATCAGGAACAACAGCAATAATGCCGCCACCCACGCCTGATTTTCCAGGAATACCAATACGAAAGGCAAATTCACCTGCACCATCATACATGCCACAAGTTAACATTAACGCATTTATTTGACGGGTTTGTCTTGGCGTAATAATCTGATTTTTATTACCTACACATACACCTTGATTAGCTAAATAGCTAAAACATCGTACTAACTCGGTGCAACTCATCTCTATTGAGCAATAGTGAAAATAAGTATCAAGTACCGTAATAACATCATTTTCAAAATTACCAAAAGATTTCATTAGATATGCGATTGATGCATTCCGACTAAGATGCTCCATCTCTGATTTTGCAACCACAGCGTTATAGCAAATATCCGGAGTCTCAGTAAGAAAACGGATCACTTCTAACATTCTTTGTTTAGGTGCACTTAATCGAGACTGCAACATATCAGTGATAACAATAGCACCCGCATTAATAAAAGGATTGCGCGGTATTCCTTTTTCCATTTCTAATTGTATCAATGAATTAAAAGGTAGGCCTGATGGCTCTTTTCCTACACGTTGCCAAATTTCATTTTCTTCATAACGTGTTAAAGCAAGCGTTAAGCTAAGTACTTTAGAGATCGATTGAATCGAAAAACGCTTATCTGCCATGCCTGATTGATAGAGTTCACCATCCACCGTATAAACAGCCATAGCAAGCTGTTTTGGCGGTATTTGAGCCAATGCGGGAATATAATCCGCGACTTTCCCTTGCCCAATCAATGGACGAATTTGTTGCAAAATATCTGACAGTAATGCGTTAGATAACCTTGTAGTCACAGTCCCTTCCCCAGACAGACAAGGGCATCCTTTTGGATGCCCTTGTAATTATTTGCTAAATGTATAACTTTCTATCAATCCCACCAAACATCAAATAGCTCAGAGGTTTGCACATCTTGCATTTTGTTTTCTTTGAGGAAGTTTTCAACTAATTGACGATGTTCTTCTGTACATTTACCAATTTGTTGTAAACAGATTAAGCCTTCCCAGCTCAGGTAACCACTTGCATCAAATGCCAGCCCGTTTGGCTCAATAACTTTGAGGATCAGTTCATCAACAAAGCGATCTACTTCCTCAATGGGGGTATTTTCTGGGAAAGTCCATTTAACTGAGAAACCTAATTCCTGAAATTCATCGATACGCATTTTTTTGCGTAAGCGGCGACTACGTTGTTTAGCCATTATTTTACCCTCTTAAACATAAGATCCCATACTCCATGTCCTAAACGATGACCGCGCTTTTCAAACTTAGTCACAGGACGAGTTTCTGGTCGTGGTACATAATCCTGAGTTTCTGACAAATTCTGATAACCCTCAACACTTGTCATCACTTCAAGCA
Source organism: Shigella sp. FC1967 (assembly GCF_001743005.1). Lineage (NCBI taxonomy): Bacteria > Pseudomonadati > Pseudomonadota > Gammaproteobacteria > Enterobacterales > Enterobacteriaceae > Shigella > Shigella sp. FC1967. The sequence goes on from NZ_MIIZ01000809.1 coordinate 11,514, forward strand.
TATGTTCTGCATATGGTTCCCAATCTGTCGCCATATGAAAAACACCGTCTAACGTTAATTTTTTTAAAATTAATTCTGCAAAAGGCACTTGAACAATACGGCGTTTATTATGACGCGCTTTGTGCCATGGATCAGGAAAGAATAGCTGAACCATTTTTAAACTATTATCTGGGATCATATGATTGAGCACTTCAATCGCATCGTGGCACATGACTCTCAGATTACTTAATTGCTCTTCTTCAGCATTTGCAAGACAAGCACCAACACCCGGTGCGTGTACTTCAATACCGAAATAATTATTTTCCGGTGCATTTTTTGCCATAGTCACGAGCGATGCACCCATGCCGAAGCCAATTTCTAAAATAACAGGCGCTTCGCGTCCAAAAACCTGACTGAAGTCGATAGGTTCCGGCTGATATTCAACACCAAAGGCTGGCCACTGTGTTTCTAATGCTTGCTCTTGACGAGGTGTTAAACGACCTTGTCTACGAACAAAACTACGCACGCGTCGTAAAGCACGCCCTTCTTCATTGAATTCCGGAGAAATTACATTTTTGATCATGTCTAATACTGTCAGTCGTTAGGCCAAATATTTACTTAAAATCGTTATAATGTCGCTATGATGCTACTTCATCGACATTATCCAAAGATCACTAAGTTTAGCAAGAGTCACTCATAGAAGCATCACTCTATAAGATAAATATTAAGAGTGTTTACAGTTTATTCTCTCTGTGGTGCAATCTTACCTTAATCAAAACCTGAGTTAATAAAATAAAACATGATGGAAGCTCTGCAATTTTCGCAAGTCGTACTCACTTGGTATCACAAATATGGGCGTAAAACGCTTCCTTGGCAGCAAGAAAAAACGCCTTATCACGTATGGTTATCAGAGGTAATGCTTCAACAAACTCAAGTTGCTACGGTTATTCCTTACTTTGAGCGTTTTATTGCGCGTTTCCCTGATGTCAGTGCATTAGCTAAAGCCCCTCTCGATGAAGTGCTTCATCTCTGGACAGGTCTTGGCTATTACGCAAGAGCCAGAAACTTACATAAAGCAGCACAACACATTGTAGATAAACATCAAGGGCAGTTTCCTGATACCTTTGAGGACGTTTGTGCCTTACCTGGTGTTGGGCGTTCAACCGCTGGAGCCATTTTATCGTTATCACTGAAAAAGCCTTACCCAATTCTTGATGGTAATGTGAAACGTGTTTTAGCACGCTGTTATGCTGTTGAAGGCTGGCCAGGTAAAAAAGAAGTTGAAAATAAGTTGTGGGAGATCAGCGAAAACGTCACTCCGACTGAAGGTGTAGAGTATTTTAATCAGGCAATGATGGATTTAGGTGCAATGGTTTGCACAAGAAGTAAACCTAAATGTGAATTATGCCCCTTAAATACTGGCTGTATGGCTTATGCTCAAAATAATTGGGCAAATTACCCGGGGAAAAAACCGAAAAAAGCGATCCCAGAGAAAACAACTTATTTTCTTATTTTACAATATGATAATCTTGTTTGGTTAGATAAAAGACCACCAGCAGGAATATGGGGAGGGTTATTTGCTTTTCCTCAATTTGAAACAAAAGCACTTTTAGAACAGTGGTTAGCTGAACATGGACTCAATAATAGTAAATCAGAACAACTGATTTCATTTAGACATACTTTTAGCCACTTTCATTTAGATATTGTGCCTATTTGCGTAAAACTCTCGACTTTTACCTCTATGATGGAGACGCAAAAAGGACTTTGGTATAACTTACAGACGCCTGCAACCGTAGGGTTAGCAGCACCTGTAGAAAATTTACTTAGACAATTAGCCTAAGCTAATCCCTGCGATATTGAGGATTTATTATGAGTAGAACTATTTTTTGTACTTTCCTTAACAAAGAAGCTGATGGACTTGATTTTCAGTTGTACCCAGGAGAAATTGGAAAGCGCATTTTCAATGAGATATCAAAAGAAGCATGGGCTCAATGGATGGCAAAACAGACGATGCTTATCAATGAGAAAAAACTCAACACAATGAACCCTGATGATCGCAAACTATTAGAACAAGAGATGGTACGATTTTTATTTGAAGGCCACGATGTTCATATTGACGGCTACACACCACCTGAAAAATAATATCCATTTTCCAGAGCCATTACGGCTCTGGAGTTTTATTCACCAGAGCGATGCAATAGACCATGAAAAAAGATCCTTCTCTTGCTGATTATCGCCCCTCTACTCATCTCATGTAGTAGTAAACCCACTAAAACTTTTGAGCCTGATTACAGCAAAGACACCAATGCATTCGATATATTAATGGGACAATTTGCCAATAATATCGAGATGATTTGGGGAATGCAGGAAGTATTAATCGCAGGCCCTAAAGACTACGTAAAGTATACGGACGCTTATAGAACTCGTAGCCATATTAATTTTGAAGCGGGTACAATCACGATAGAAACCCTAGGGGGCGATGCACCTCAATTCCAATTACATAAAGCGATTGTCACGACATTGCTTATGGGAGAAGATCCCGGCTCTATCGACCTCTACTCTGATGTCAATAATATCCCCCACAGTACAGAGCCTTTTTTATTAGGACAAGTGCTTGATAATACAGGACAACCTATACGCTGGGAGTGGCGAGCCAATAAGTTTGCAGATTATCTGATTACCAATAAATTACAAAAACGTCAATCTGGCATAAATACCATTTGGTATGTCACCATTAATTTAGTCCCTAACCACTTAGATAAACGAGCACATAAATATTTACCTTATGTGCAGCAAGCCGCAGCGAAGTATGGTGTTGAACCTTCACTGATCCTTGCGATTATGCAAATTGAATCAAGTTTTAACCCTTACGCGGTCAGTAGTTCAGATGCATTAGGCTTAATGCAAATTATGCCAGCAACAGCCGGACGTGACGTCTTCCGCATGCAAGGCAAATCAGGACAGCCAAGTCGCAGTTACTTGTTTGATCCCGCTAATAATATCGATGTTGGTACGGCGTATATCTCAATATTACAAAATAGCTACCTTGGTGATATTAAAGATCCTATTTCACGCCGTTACGCCGTTATACAAGCTTACAACGGTGGTGCAGGAAGTGTATTACGGATATTCCATAATGATAAGAAAAAAGCTGCTGCCATGATTAACAACTTAGAGCCAACGCAGGTGTATACCACATTACGTAATAAACACCCTGCCGACCAATCTCGTCGTTATCTTGAAAAGGTGAGTACAGCTCAACGTAACTATCGTTAGTTGATACTTAAACTAAAAAAACTTCCTCAATGAATTTGGGGAAGCTTTTTTGTTATAAAGACTGAATAAACGGTTTTATCATCATCTATATTTTAAGTATGACAAAAGACTTTAGCTTTATACTTACTCATTCTCCGCAATAAATAGCGTTTTATTAACCAATGAGTTTAAAAAAACACCAATCGAACAGTTTTGTGATAAATAACGTTGACGAGAAAGGCGATATCGGGTTTAATACGCCCCGTTGCCCGAATAGCTCAGTCGGTAGAGCAGGGGATTGAAAATCCCCGTGTCCTTGGTTCGATTCCGAGTTCGGGCACCATCTTTCATTTGTTCGTCAGTGAGTTAAATCACTGAGAGGGCAAACAAGAGTGGAAAAATATAATTTGGCACTGTCACTTTATGTTAAAACTCTTAAACTAAACAGTCTTGCTCAAACCAAGGCTGTTTTTTTTATTTGTCACTTTTTACTTTTTTTCCTAATCACTGTCAAATCTTGATACTCCTCCTGTTATTCTTATCACATCAATTCCGCCTCAAGTATATTTCGCAAGTTATCAACACTTTCATCAATATATTCTAATGTCGATGTAATGCTGGCATGTCCTAATAGCCTTTTCACAATATAAAGATTACGTTCTGGTGATTGCATCATATGCGTTGCGACAGTATGTCGAAAGCGATGTGGTGATATGATAAAGTGACATTCTGCTGATAATCGTTTGAAAAATGAGCGTAATGGATATTCGCCCATGCTCTTGGGATGTTTCTTCCTTTTCATTAAATCAAACCACCCAACATTGAACACTTGATCTGTCGGTTCAACTCCTACCTTTTGTGCTTCTTTCACTAAATTTTCTAGTGATGGGTATAATGCGGAAACAATCGGTACCCGATGTTCACGGTGATTTTTAGCCCCCTCCTCACATAAATGGATCCATTTCTCTTCAAGGTTAATATTAAAAAGATGGAAATGTGCCATAAAACAGCGTGATGAATAAGTTAGTTTATCTTCAGTCTCACTGTCTGAACTATCTTCAGTAAAAGGTTTAAATAACGTGACTAATGTGGACTTTTCGCCTCTGCGAACACGACCTCCTGCACATCTTGCTTGATTAAACGTCAACCACCGATTTGAATTAACCCCTTTTTCAATCGCTCCTAGCCATAACAGCATGACATTAATACCACTGTAATATCGCCCTGTTGCTGCATTAACTGGTAGCCCTTCATTTTCTGTATCCCAAGTTTTTCGCCAAGGTTCTATTCCTTTTTCTAATGCTTCAATAATCTTATTTGTCACTATGTGATAAAGATCGTTTTGCCGTGAGGGTGTACGACCTATTAATTCCTTTTTCATAGGCAATTTCTGTTAGCCCCCAAATAGGGAAGCAATTCCCATTTGGGGTGAAATAAAGAAAGTTGATTTAATAAATATTGCAATCGCCCTAAGGCGCTTCTTTCAAATCGCGAGTGCAGTGATTAGCACAGAAGCATTGGCTGCTGTTAAAAACAACGAGGTAATAATTGAAGAGTAAACGATAGGGATATTGATAAGTAGTTCTAACTATAATTACAAGGTTTTTATTTTAGCCTCACAATTAAATAATTATTGAAACTAGTAAGATCATTACAAATGATCTAATTTTCATCACAACTAAAGCGATTACCTCTTTATTCTTATCGATAGTTCTCTATTTTTATGATAAGAATATCTAATGAATAAGGAGGCTGTATGCAACGACCTAATTTATTTGGTAAATCAATTGCACTCAATGGGGATAAAACATCCACGGGTGCAACTTGCATCGCAACAATTCAGCAAGTGACATGCTATGGCAACAGTGCACTTAGAGTTGGAGATCCAACAACAACATGTCCCCAATGCGGAAAACTAGGGATCATTATTACAGGCGAAGATAGAATCAATAATCATGGGAAAATTCAGGCTGTCCACCATTCGATTGTACAATGTGGATGCTCTCTTGGTTCCAATTTTGTTATCGCAGCGACATCTAAAAAAGTCTTCTGATCATATTTCAAATTCTCTAGTCAACCTTATACCCGCCTTATTTAGCCAAAAATTTATTTTAAAAGATGCAAATAATTCCATCGCTTATGGTATTAAAACTGCTTCTGGTTTTATTGAAGGAATGTCAAAGCAAAATGGAGAATTAGAATTAGTCGAAACACCACAGGAAGAAAAATATTGAGGTTATTTATTTATTTCAAACAAGGATAGGAACAAAAAAATGAGTATTTTAGTGACAAAGACTGTTGAAGGTGGTTGCCGTACAATTTTACCTTTTGATGAATTATC
>NZ_MIIZ01000810.1:0-3029 GCF_001743005.1 Shigella sp. FC1967
GCAATTTCTACTGCAGTTTCAATTGCATTTAAGTCATACAAACTAATTTTTAACCCCGCATTATCAGTTGCGAGTGTACGATCAGGCCGTGTTGTGATGTCTTGTTCGTCATGAACAACCTTACAGCAGGCAATAAGTTTCATAATTCACATTCTCCGTTTTGCACAATGCAACAAATTAATAAGCTCAAATCTCATTACGCTAAAATATGCTTAGCGATAACCATGCGTTGCACTTCACTTGTGCCTTCAAAAATTTCAGTCAGTTTTGCTTCACGCATCAAACGTTCAACAGGGTAGGATTTGGTGTAACCCATACCGCCATGTAATTGAACGGCTTTTTGAGTCACATAAGTGGCAGCTTCTGCGGCATAAAGTTTGGCTTGAGCAGATTCGCGAGTGTAAGGAAGACCAGTCATTTTGGCAGCAGCAGCCCGATAAACCAGCATACGGGCGCAATCAACACGGGTTGCCATATCCACTAATACCCATTGAATACCTTGATTAGCAGCAATGGGTTTACCAAATTGAATACGCTCTTTGGTGTAAGTGATCGTGGCATCTAAGGCACTTTGCGCGATCCCTAGTGCCAGTGCTGAACAACTTAAACGGCCACCATCTAAGGTTTCCATTGCAATATTAAAACCTTTACCTTCTTCACCTAGCATCGCACTGGCAGGAACCACACAATCACTGAAACTCACAGAGCAGGTTTCAGAGCCGTTCATCCCCATTTTGTCTTCAGGTAAACCAATGCTGATACCTGGGTTATCACGCTCCACTAAGAATGCGGTGATCCCTTTTACACCTTTGCTTTTATCTGTCATCGCAAACACGATAAAGAAAGCACCTTGAGGCGCAGCAGTGATCCACAGTTTAGAACCATTGATCACATAGTTATCACCTTGGCGAACGGCTGTTGTCTCTTGAGCCGCGGCATCACAACCCGCGCTAGGCTCTGACAGACAAAAGCACCCTAATTTTTCGCCAGAAACCACACCCGGCAAAATACGTGCTTTAGTCGCTTCATCAGCATATTTTTGAATAATGGGTCCTGTTAAAGAACATTGCGATCCCATGATCATGGCGTGAGAGGCACTCACTTTTGCCATCTCTTCAGTGGCTAATACATAGCTAATTGCATCGGCTTCTGTTCCGCCATAAGCTTCGTCAATATTAAAACCAAAGAGTCCTAATTCAGCCATCGGTGCGACACTTTCACTTGGAAAACGGTGCTCTTTATCAATTGCCCCCGCAATGGGTTTAATTTCGTTTTCAACGAACTCTCTGACCATATCGCGGATCAGGACTTGTTCTTCTGTTAGCTGAAAATCCATGTTTATTTTCCTCTGAGAATATTTAGGGTTATCTCTATGGCGTGCGATTTCACGTTTGTCGTCTTATCGCACGCATTAATGGGTTAACGTTATTTCTACATCGTCGCGATAGATGCCGGTAAAAAGGTGTACAGCAGCAACATAAACATCATGGCTAACAGTGGGATAGCGAGGGTTAATGTCCCCACAGGGCCGTATCCCTCTTTATGGCTGACACCACAAACGCTAAAGACAGTGATAATCAATCCGTTAAATGGCGGTGTTGTACTCATAGATGCCATGGTGGCGACACGGTGTAATGAACCTTGATCAACCACGGTGGCAGGGAACATCGCAGCAATCATTGGCATGGCGATACTTAATGCACCAGAGCCTGAACCACTGATAAACACCAGCGCACCGACAGAAATCGCTGTGACGACAAGAGGATTAAGCCCCGATTGCGCAATCGCTTGGAATGATTCTTTGAATGCGGGTAATGTCATAACTAACGCACCAAATCCAACAATAACCGCCGTGTTAAAGAGGGAGGTCACCCCTTCCATCGTTCCTGCCGCTAAATTAGGAACAAGTTTTTTCCAATCGAGATAGCGCAAGTACACAATCAAGGCGGCAATAATGGCGCAGAACAGCGCAATAGCGGGATCCCATTTCAGGATATTCAACACGACAAGCAGAATAACCATAGGGAGTAATGCAACGAGTACATTAGGTAATTGGCGATCTTTTTTACCTTCCTCTGCTTTCGCTGTTTTTTCGTCTTCAACCCAGCCTTCACCTTTTGCTTTTACACGCTTAAATAACCAAGTGAGATAAATAATGACCAAAGTGACTTGAAATAATGCCGTCAACATACCCGGTACTAACCCCGCAGTCGCTGACGTACCTAAGAATTTCATAGGGATAAGGTTTTGGATCTGAGGCGATCCTGGCATTATCATCACAAAGGTACCCGCACCTGCAAAATAGACAGCGGGAATAAGTCTGCGAGGAAGATTCGCTTTGCGGAATAAACTCACCATCATTGAATAAACGGTAAACAGTGCAACAAACACGGAAACACCGCCGTAGGCTAAAATGGCACAAGCCGCAACTAATGAAGGAATAACGGCTCTTTCACCAAATTTACCAATAATAAAAGAGGCAACACTATCAGCAGCGCCACTGATAGCGGTTAATTTGCCAAAAATCGCACCAAGTACGAAAATGAAGAAGAAGCTACCAAAATAACCACCTAATCCCCCGGTATACACTTGTAATAGTGCATCGACAGGATTAAGCATATCTGGTGATACAAGCCATGCAGTCACAGCAAGAAACAAGCTAGTGGTAAAGACAGAAATAAAAATATGTATGCCTTTCATACACATAATCATTAATATCGCTAGCCCGATGATTAAACAAATAATACCCATGATTGCCCCACTTATCGGTGTTAGGGTTCAATTGACCTGCGTAAATCACGCAGGTCTTTTGTGACTATTAATTAACGTTGTTAAGCAGAAAGCACATCTGCAAAAGTTTGCAGCGCCGTTCTTGCCTGTTCATATGTTTTAGTTTGCTGGTCTATTTCGATAATGATGGAAGGAATGCCTTCTCTATCGAGAAATTTCTTCACAATAGGGGCATCAAATTCTTCAGGATCACAGAACTTCGTCAGTAAATAGACGACACCATCAGCGCCCGTCTTTTT
>NZ_MIIZ01000811.1:0-3023 GCF_001743005.1 Shigella sp. FC1967
AAAGAATTAATTCATCATTCTTCGCCTTCTAATTTATATCTACTAAATTATTTTATAGCATATTACGAATAACATAATGTAATATGCCGCCGTGTTGGAAATAGGCTAATTCCGTTTGAGTATCAATACGACAACGCGCCATAATTGTTTCGGTACGATTATCAGCAAAAGTAATATTCACTGCGACATTTTGGCTCGGTGTTAATGCATTAAGTCCTGTGATCTCAATTTTCTCATCACCTTTTAAACCTAATGTTTGACGTGTAACGCCTGCTGGGAATTCTAGCGGTAAAACGCCCATACCGATTAAGTTGGAACGGTGAATACGCTCAAAAGAGCCTGCGATAACAGCCCTCACACCTAATAAACGCGTTCCTTTCGCTGCCCAATCTCGGCTAGAACCAGAACCATATTCATTACCTGCAATAATCACTAACGGCGTATCTTCTTGCTGATAACGCATTGACGCATCATAAATAGCCAGTGTTTCACCCGTTGGAATATGCTTGGTAAAACCACCTTCTATTCCTGGCACCATTTCGTTACGGATACGAATATTAGCAAATGTGCCTCGCATCATGACTTCATGATTGCCACGCCTTGAACCATAAGAGTTAAAATCTTTCGGTTCAACACCATGTTCACGCAAATAACGTCCAGCAGGACTATCTGCCTTAATATTACCAGCTGGTGAAATATGATCCGTGGTCACTGAATCACCTAAAATAGCCAAAATACGGGCTTGATGAATATCTTTAATCGGAGCGGGTATCTTTGACATTCCTTCAAAGAAAGGGGGATGGCGAATATAGGTAGAGTCTGGTTGCCAACCATAGACTGGCGTGTCTTGTGTTTGCAGTGATTTCCACGTTTCATCACCTTCAAACACCGCGGAGTACTCTTTATGGAACATCTCTGTTTTAACTTTCTCAACAGCATCAGCAATAGCTTTACTGTCAGGCCAAATATCTTTTAAATAAACAGGAGCCCCTTGTTTATCTTTGCCTAGTGGCTCTTTAGTAAGATCGATATTCATATTTCCTGATAAAGCATAAGCAACCACTAAAGGTGGTGATGCTAACCAGTTGGTTTTCACTAGGGGATGAATTCGACCTTCAAAATTACGATTGCCCGATAAGACAGCAGCAATCGTTAGATCATTATCTTTAATCGCACTTTCAATCGGTGCTAATAAAGGTCCTGAGTTACCAATACAGGTTGTACAACCATATCCCACAAGATTAAACCCTAACTCATCAAGATAAGGCGTTAATCCTGCTAGATTAAGATAATCTGTGACCACTTTAGAGCCCGGAGCCAAAGAAGACTTAACCCAAGGTTTACGCTGCAAGCCTTTTTCTACCGCATTTTTAGCCAGCAATCCAGCAGCCATTAAGACATTAGGGTTTGAGGTGTTGGTACATGATGTGATCGCTGCAATAACAACAGCACCATCGGTCAATTCAAAGGCTGGATAATTATCAATTTTTACTTGAGGAAATGCCGTCAGCGGTTTCTTATTCGCTTCAAGATCGACTGCCGCTTTAAATGCCTTAGGTACACTCGGTAGATTAACTCTATCTTGAGGACGTTTAGGCCCCGCAAGGCTTGCTTCAACGGTGCCCATATCTAACGATAATTTTGACGTAAAGATAGGTTCATCGCCTGTATGTCTCCATAGACCTTGCTCTTTGCTATAAGCTTCAACAAGTGCAATGTCTTGTTCTTCACGTCCAGTTAAACGTAAATAATCAAGGGTGATATCATCTATTGGGAAAAATCCACAGGTTGCGCCATACTCTGGCGACATATTCGCTATTGTTGCACGATCGGCTAAAGGTAATGACGCCAAACCATCGCCATAGAACTCCACAAATTTACCTACAACACCATGAGCGCGTAACATCTGTGTGACGGTTAATACCAAATCAGTAGCCGTGATCCCTTCACGTAATTTTCCGGTCAGTTTAAAACCAACAACATCGGGAATTAACATTGAGATAGGTTGACCTAACATTGCGGCTTCTGCTTCAATCCCACCTACACCCCAACCTAAAACGCCAAGGCCATTGATCATTGTGGTATGAGAATCCGTGCCAACTAAAGTATCAGGATAAGCCACATGATGCCCATTCTGGACTTCAGACCAAATAGCTTTGCCTAAGTACTCAAGATTGACCTGATGGCAAATTCCTGTACCTGGTGGCACAACACGAAAGCGTTCAAAGGATTGTTGTCCCCAACGTAAGAAAAGGTAGCGCTCATGGTTACGCGCCATTTCAATTTCCACGTTCTCAGCAAACGCATTTTTACTGGCATATTCATCAACCATAACAGAGTGGTCAATAACTAAATCAACAGGCGATAATGGATTAACTTTATCCACTTGCCCACCCAATGATTTCACTGCTTCACGCATAGCCGCTAAATCAACAACCGCAGGAACGCCTGTAAAATCTTGCATTAGCACCCTTGCAGGCCGATACGCAATTTCACGTGATGCATGAGCGTTTTTTTGCCACTCAACTAATGCCTTAATATCCTCTTCAACAACCGTATCATTGTCGAGATAACGCACTAAGTTCTCTAATAATACTTTCAACGATTTAGGAAGACGAGTAATGTCGCCTAATTGGCGGGCAACTTCTGAAAGGCGGTAATACTCGTACTCTTGAGATCCGACTAAGAGCGTGGAATGGCTCTCTTTTTTCAAACGTAACGACATAGCTTCTCCTTATTATTTTTATACTGACAGCATGTTTAAACTATCAAAATAGGTAAGGGTATTTATTAAACATATCATATAACGCTGAATTTCGCTTAAAGACCACACAATTTGTTAACACGATGTTATAACTGTCATAGTGTTAATAAATTATAGTCTCTAGATTTTCACTTTAATTCGGCTTTAATGAGGAAGGTATAACTGTGTAAGGATGCTATTTATGAATAACAAGCAATCTGATTTACTAAAAAATATTATGAATGCCGATCACTATTTTGCTGAGCCTATTACCCCCCTT
>NZ_MIIZ01000812.1:0-3018 GCF_001743005.1 Shigella sp. FC1967
TCTAAAATGTTAACAACTTAAATGTTAAATTGAATATTAAAAAGAACCTTAATTAACCATTTTAATCGTTCATTTAAATCTTATTTTAGATAAATAGAAAAAAATTATTAATTGATGTTTTTTTTAATCTACTCGTTCTTTTTTTCTAAAAATGACTGATTAACTTAATGACTAAAGTATTTTACTTTACTTTATCGAGTTAATGAAATAAAGAAATGATTATTTATCATAATGATATATATGGTTTTTTTTATTTTTTAATATTGTTTGTTCTAGTTAATGAGATAAATTAAAAATAAAATAATAACACGCAAAAAAAATAAACAAAAAATATACATATCACACAATATTGTGTTACATTTGCTTCGCTTTTCACACAGTAATCTTTGATATTACTTTAAGACGGATTCGGATCAGTAATTGACTCAATTATACGATATCTGCTTACTTTTTTATTTCTAATAGCGATGTAAGGATAGGCTATATACGTTATTATATAAGGGGATTAATTTGACAGGGCTAATAAACTTTGCGAATAACATTTTATGGGGATATGTTCTTATCTACTTACTTCTTGGAGTCGGTATTTACTTTACTATCCGTACCGGATTTATACAAATCCGACATTTTAGTCATATGTTCTCTATTTTAAAAAATAGCCATAAGTCAGATAAATCAGGGATCTCTTCCTTTCAGGCATTATGCACCAGTTTAGCTGCGCGTGTAGGTACTGGAAACTTGACGGGGGTCGCTATTGCTTTAACAGCGGGCGGCCCTGGTGCTATTTTTTGGATGTGGGTCGTTGCTTTAATTGGCATGGCAACATCGTTAATAGAAAGTACATTAGCACAACTTTATAAAACAAAAGATGATGATGGGAATTACCGTGGCGGTCCTGCTTATTATATGACGAAAGGATTGAAAATGCGCTGGATGGGGGTTCTCTTCGCCATTTTCTTAATTATCGCCTTTGGTTTAGTTTTTAATGCTGTTCAAGCCAATTCTATTGCTCAAGCCACAGCTTCAGCCTTTAATTTTGAACCACTCTATGTAGGGATCTTTTTAGTACTAACCAGCGGATTTATTATTTTTGGTGGTCTGCGTTGGATCGCACGAGTTGCTGAATTAGTCGTTCCTATTATGGCAACGGCTTATTTATTATTAGCATTTTGGGTCGTTGCAGATCATATTGAGCGTTTACCTGAAGTTTTCATTTTAATCTTTAAAAGTGCTTTTGGCTTACAAGAAGCCGCAGCCGGTGCGATTGGCTATGGTATTAGTCAAGCGATGACTCAAGGTATTCAACGCGGTCTCTTTTCTAATGAAGCGGGTATGGGATCAGCACCTAATGCGGCTGCTTCAGCTACACCGTATCCACCACATCCTGCATCTCAAGGTTATATCCAAATGCTAGGGGTTTTTATGGATACCTTGGTTATTTGTAGTGCCACTGCGGTGATCATTTTATCATCTGGGGTGCTCGACAGTTATCCCGAAGGGATTAACGGTATTCAATTAACACAATTGGCATTGTCATCGAGTGTGGGAGGTTGGGGGAGTACTTTTATTGCGATTGCAATTTTCTTCTTCGCGTTTACCTCTATTATTGCCAATTATGCTTATGCTGAGAGTAATATGATTTTCCTTGGGCGTAATCACACGACAGGGCTATTTCTTTTACGTTCAGCGGTTTTAGCTATGGTGATGTTTGGGGCTTTAGCGGATATGCCGCTTGTTTGGAAAATGGCAGATCTCTCTATGGGATTAATGGCGATGACTAATTTAATCGCAATCATATTGCTTTCTGGTGTCGCCTTAAAATTAGTTAAAGATTATAACCAGCAGCGTCAAGCCGGTTTACTGCCTACATTTGATATTCGACAATATCCAGAGTTGAAAGATGATATTGAAGAAGGTATTTGGGATGAGAATATTGTTCCTGATGAACCTTTAGTTCGATGTGAAAAAGTAGGTAATAACTGAAGTAATAATAAAAAACAACCAAAACTTAAAACCCATATTCTTTAATATGGGTTTTTTGTCTACAATTTAGCCTTAAATTTACTGTTTAACATTATTCAGGATGGATGATGAATTTTAATCGCTATAGCTTAGGCTTACTTATTACTTTGGGATTGCTTTCAGGTTGCTCTCAGCAACCTCAGCTTATTGATAGAGGTAGCTATATTGCGCAAGTTGTTCCTAATAACCCAGGGCAAGATAATCGTGTAAAATTTTTAGTCATGCACTATACCGCAATGGATGATGAAGGATCGTTAAAAACGTTAACGTCGGGGAATGTGAGTAGCCATTATCTAATCCCTTCTAAACCAGAATTAGTTGATAATAAACCCGTTGTTTACTATCTAGTCAGTGAAGATAAAAGAGCATGGCATGCAGGTTTAAGCCAGTGGGGAAATAGTGCTGGTTTGAATGATGGTTCTATTGGTATTGAAATAGTCAATTATGGTTATGAAGATCAGGGAAAATTAAGAAAATGGTTTCCTTATACTTCAGAACAAATTTCCACAATAGCCGTTATGATGAAAGATATTATTCAACGTTATGGTATTGAACCACAAAATGTTGTTGGCCATAGCGATATTGCACCACAACGCAAGGTTGATCCTGGACCACTTTTCCCATGGGCTGAGTTAGCAAAACAGGGAATAGGCGCTTGGCCTGATGACGATACCGTGACTTTTTATTTAGCGGGAAGAGAAAGCGCTGAGCCTGTTGATATTGCTAATTTCCAAACTCTTTTAGCGAAATATGGTTATCAAACACCTACGAGTGGCGTATTAGATCCTGAGACACAGAAAGTAGTCAGCGCATTTCAGATGCATTTTAGAGCAAGTGATATTAAAGGTATTCCTGATGCGCAATCAGAAGCAATTTTAATGGCATTGATTGATAAATATCGAACGAAATGGATACAACCCGTTATGTAGGTAACAGAGTATTCAATGAGTTAATAGTGATTAAAATTAGCCCCAAAGAGATATCTGCTTTGGGGCT
>NZ_MIIZ01000813.1:0-3012 GCF_001743005.1 Shigella sp. FC1967
ACCATAAAATATCTCTGCCTATTTTTAATATGTTTATTATTTGAAAATAACCTGAAGCAACAATTATTGCTTCAGGTATATTTATTAATAATAGAAGATAGCAATAATAGCACTATGGAATACAAAACCTACCATAAGCGGTATTGCCGTCCTTTTTACAACATCAAACGGTTGTAATTTTGCACCACTAGATACGGCAATGATAACACCAGCCACTGGAGACATACCTCGTCCCATATGTGACGCTTGTTGCATTGGTAAAATCATCGCAATTGGGTTTACCCCCATGCTATGAGCAATTTGTGGAATAAGTTCAACGAATGCAAGGAAAGGAGCATTACCTGAACCCATAATAATCGCTGCCGCTAATGTCACGATAGCGAAGACCAATGCCATTGCAAATGGCGGTAGACCAACAGATTCCGCCATAACAATCAGGCTATCTATTGCACCACTGACTTTAATACCATGAGCAAAAACACCCGCAGCGACTAATAATCCAACAACATGACTAAATGCAGAGCCCATACCTTTTAAAAAATGCTGGAAGCCGGCACATACTGATTTAAAATCACGCAAGCGTAATGTTTCAATCAGCATACAAATCGCCATTGAAATCAATACAATGGTGACTACATCAAGGTGAATGCCTTCAACAAATAGACTTGATGAACTTACCGCCATAATGATAGGTAACATTGGTAGTAAGGCATAAAAGCCCGGTACATTTTTATCACTCTTTGCTTCTTCAGACATTTTGCCTAATTGAGGTACAAATCCAGCTTTGCGATCACAATGGCGCTGCCAGAAGATATGAGTAATACCAACCGCTAAGACGGTTGCAATCGCCGCAGGCCCTTGGTAATAAAGCACATATTCAACAACACCTAAGTCAACCGCTTTTGCACCACGTATGGCATCAATTGCTGTTGGAGTGTAAGCAACACCTAATGAAGTCGCAATCACCCCAGCAGCAGATGCTGGAGATAAGCCAAGTCCTATCATAATCGGGAACATCGTACCCATTAATAGAACAGCCAGCCCCGTTGCTGAAGGAATAGCAAGTTGCAAAACACTCGCGAGTAAAAAAGAGAAAAATAGCAGCACATAAGGTGAGCGCATATTCTTCAATGGACGAGTTGCAACACGCACAACGGCCTCATTGGCGCCAATATGATCCATATAATGTGCAAATCCCATTAGTGCCATGATCATTAAACCAAGATCAGCTGCACGGCTACTAAAGAGATCACGCATCACTTCGAAAGGATCTAACCAACCAATACCGGTTGTTTTGACATTTTTAGGAAGAATATCTCCCCAGCCAAACATCATGGTTAGCACCATTAAGGCTAAACCCGCAACTAACAAAACAGGCTCAGCTTTATATCCTTTCAAGATCATTCTAGCGACAATAACAACGACAATTAAGACCGCAAGAATTTGGATCATGCTTTAGCTCCAGGGGCAAAGCGCTCTGCCGTGATCTTAACGACAGACTTTAAGACATCGCTAGCAGCGTAAAGTGATTTAACCGGCAGATATTCATAAATAGAGTGGAAATTATGAGCTCCTGTAAAAATATTAGGGCAAGGCAGACCATTTTGAGAGAGTGCTGCACCATCATAACCACCACGCATTGGGATTGGACGAGGTGTAATGCCATTCGCTTCATAAGCAGCCACTGCAATATCGATAGGATAGCGATTATCACCTTGTAGGCTATTAAACACGTTGGCATAACGGTCTGCGAGTTTACAAGTGACAGAACCTTCACCCCATAAACCTTCACAATAATCTGAAAGTTGTTTTAAAAATGCCATACGGTGCGCATAACCTTTTTCGGTGAAATCACGCACATCCATTTTTAATACAGTACGAGCACTATTACCTGCTAATTGTTTGACCCAATAATAGCCTTCACGGCCTTCAGTATATTCAGGGCTTCACCGCCCGGTAACATCGCAACAAATTTGTGCGCCATTAATAATGAATTTTTTAATTTACCTTTTGCTGACATTGGGTGGGCTGATGCGCCTGTAAAGGTGATTTCAACATCACCCGCATTCCAGTTTTCATATACTAATTCACCAATACCACAACAATCTAAGGTATAGGCAAAATCAGCACCGAATTCTTTAGTATCAAAGACTTTTGCACCACGTAAACCTTGCTCTTCATCGGGTACAAAACCAATTTTAACGGTACCATGTTTAATTTCAGGATGTTGTTTAAAGTACTGCAACATATCCATAATAGAGGCGATCGCGGCTTTGTCGTCAGCGCCTAATAAGCTAGTACCATCAGTAACGATGATATCGTCGCCAATATAGTTTTCTAATTCAGGGAATTCACTTTGACGTAAAAAGATCTCAAGCTCTTTATTTAAGCAAAGATCGCCGCCTTTATAAGGTAGGATTTGCGCTTTAGTATCATTAGTTTGTTCAGCACTGGTATCTAAGTGACCAAAGAAAGCAACGGTTGGAACTTCATAGTCAAGGTTAGAAGGGAGTGTCGCGGTAACAATGGCAGTATCACGAATTTTAATATCCTCGACACCTAACGCTTTTAACTCTTCAACTAATTGTAGTGCAAGCACTCGCTGACCTTCTGAAGAAGGCATAATACCCGCAGCGCCATTTTCCCTATTTGTGGTGGTGTTAACTTTAGTATAAGAAATAAACCGTTCAACGAGATTCATAACAAGACTCCATTGTGTTTTTAATTGTATATTCTCTTTATTTAATCTAAGTCGTCTTCTTGATAAGAAAAAATCCAAACACTTACTTGTATCATAAAAAAAAAACAATAGGGAATTATGGAAAAATATTTTTTTTTTATAAAAATATTTTAATGTTGATTATTATTTAATTTTTGGTTTTTTTCTTTTATTAAAAAAAAATCGTGATTTTTGTATGTGAGGTTATTTTATTTAACTTATAGTACTGTTTTTTTTGTGATCTTAATCATAAAAAAAAACATACTCAATATTAAATACATTAAATATATAAA
>NZ_MIIZ01000814.1:0-3010 GCF_001743005.1 Shigella sp. FC1967
ACAAATAAGGTATCAATAGACGTAGTTATCTGTATTGAAGTGATAAAGCGCAAAAAAAACTAGATAATGATAATTATTATCATTATCATAATTAACAAATGTTAATTATAGCTCTAATCATCTATCAAACTAATAACCATACAAAAAGATACTACTATTATGATCCATTTCTTAGCAAAAAAATGATGCTTATCGTCAGGGAATGAGGATGTTTTCATCATCAGCGATGACATTATTATTGACTTCACTCACTTCATTAAGTAGCTATGCAGCTGAAAATGCAAAGACAGAAATCACGACATCCACAGAATTGGAGAATTCTGTACAACCGACATCACGCGAAAAGATTATTATTGAACCTATCTATGTATCAGGTGAGCTCAATTCAAGTGTTGATGCAGGAAGTACGGTCTTGACATTAAAAGATATCGACAGAATTCAACCTAATAATATTGCAGAGCTAGTGGATAAATTACCCGGAATTTCCTCATCAGGTTCACCAAGACCTGGCGGTCAAACATTAAATATCTGGGGAATGGGTAATCCTGAAGATATTAAAATCACCCTTGATGGCACGCCGAAAACTTTTGAAAAATATCGCCAAGGTTCAATTTTTATTGATCCTGAATTAATACGCCGTATTGATGTTGATAAAGGACCTCATAATATTACTCAAGGAAATGGTGGATTTGGTGGTTCGGTGAGAATTGAAACCAAAGATCCTGATGACTTATTGTTACCCGATCAGAATATTGGGATGTTTTTAAAATATGGTCACCATACCAACGATAGACAGAATCGTTATAGTGGTGCGATATATGGTAAATTACTTAATGGACAAGCCGATGGATTATTCTATTTTAACCGCCGTGAAAGTGATGATCTTCGGCGTCCTGATGGAACTAAATTTGGCTATTCACAGTCAGACCAAGATTCTTTTTTAATTAAAACGAATATCTATTTAACTGAAGCACAAATAATCACGTTATCAGCATCACGCTCAGAAATTGATGGTTGGACGCCTTGGGCGGCGAAACGTGATGAATTAGCTAAACCTAGTCAAGCTGAAGTGGATAAATATGGTTTTGATGCGGCGATGAAACGAAAATTAGTCTATCGTGATCAAAAAGATGACACTTTTAGTGTGAAATGGAATATTCAGCCCGTTGATTCTGATTTAATTAATTTAACGCTTACCTACGGTTATTCAAAAACGAAACAAAACGATAGTCGCCCAGAGACGGCAAGTTCCTATTTTAGTGGCAGTATGGGAAATCAAAGTTGGGTAAATTATCGAAATCATCAAATTGAAATTAAAAATGAAAGCACGATTATGCAAGGCGCTTTAGAACATAAGGTATTAATGGGAACACGCTGGCATCGTAATGATCGCGATGTCTTAATGTTTACTCGCGATAAAGCTAAAAATCCAAATTATAACTATGGATATTATGCGCCGCCTTATATGCCAGAAGGTACGCAAACAACCACCAGTTTCTATTTTCAAGATTCAATGAGTTATAGAAACCTGACGATAACACCAGGTATTCGCTATGATATTGTTAAAAACCAAGGTAAGGGAAGTCGAGCGATTACCTACCAAGATCCTGATCCCTATTATGGTCATGATTATTCGGATGTGACTTATCGTGGGGCAACACCTCATCTAGGTTTATTATGGAAAATGAACCAAAACTTCCGATTCTTTGGTGATCTAACTTACACATGGCGAGCGCCATTGATTGATGAACAGTATGAAGTCCAAGGAAGTATTTCTAGTTTAACGGGCACTAGTCGTCATCTAGAGAAAGAAACGGTAAGAGCGGCACGAATTGGTGCCATTGTCGATTTTGAAAATGTTATTCAACAAGAAGACCAACTGCAGTTAAGAACAACCCTGTTTGATACTCGAGGTAAAGACGAAATCTTCCGTCGACGTGGTGTTTATTGTGAAAGCCAAAAGGTGGATGGACATAATGGAAATTGCCCGCCTTCAATAGGTAATTACCGTAATTTACCAGGCTACCATATTCAAGGATTGGAAATTGAAGCTTTTTATAATAGCTCTAATGTATTCGGTCGGTTAGCGTATTCAACAATGAAAGGAAAACGTGATCAATCACCGCGTGATCCGTGGTTTGGTCAAAAAACATGGATTGCGGAGATCCAGCCTGATGCGCTACATGCCACTCTTGGCGTAAAAGTACCAAGTATTCATGTCAATATGGGGTGGACGGGAGATTTTATTGGTGCTCAACGCCGTTCACCAATGGATGCTGATCCTGATGCGGGCTACTGGTCATTACCAAAAAGTAAAGGTTATGCAATCCACGGCTTATTTGCAAATTGGGAACCTTCTTTTATCGATAATACTGAAGTTCGTTTTACGGTTTCGAATTTATTTAACCGTGATTATTACCCTTATTTAGGTGAATCTGTTTCAGGTGTCGGACGTGATTATCGATTTACTGTGGTAAAACGTTTCTAATATTACTGAAAATAATAACAGATAAACCCCATAGATATTATGGGGTTTATTGTCATTGAGAGTCGAATACTCAATATATTGGATTAATAACCTTGTGATGCAGACGTTGCAATCATTGCCATCATAGTCGTGAAGAAGAAAATAAAGAAAATAACGGCCATAATGATACTGATAATAAAGTAAACAAAGCCTGCTCTATTCCATGTTTCCTGCACTTTCATAAAGGTTTCAACAGAATCATAATCACCATTTTTCCATGCCCATTCATTCCCTTTAATACCACAGACAAAAATCCAAATAAGATTAAGTAAAGGAACCAGCGCTAATAATGGAAGATAGGATTTATTACCAAAGCCCCAAATAATATTAAACATGAAAGCCCCCCAGTTCCAACGTTTAATTTCTTCAGGCACAGGTTTGTTAGTATAAGACACAGTTTATTCCTTATCTAAAATAATAAATATAAAAATGAGAATGCCAATATGGCAACTGGAGAAAAAGGTAATCATAATTGAAGGAATG
>NZ_MIIZ01000815.1:0-2997 GCF_001743005.1 Shigella sp. FC1967
GAAAAAACAATTAATGAAGTCAGGTAAAAAACGTAGAGTAACCTAAAAACACCTCAAGAAAAAACGATTTATAAACCAGCGCCTCCTCGTCTAGTTCAAGTAAAGCGCATTACTGATGTGACACCAGGAATGCGTTGTATCACTTTTACAAGTGATGATTTAGATACTTACCCAGCAAATACTGCGGGGGCACATTTAAAAATATTCTTACCTTTAGAAGGTCAAGTTAAACCAACCGTCCCCGGCTTTTCTGAAAAAGGTCCTAAATGGCCTGAAGGCGAACCAAAATCAATCGTACGTACCTATAGTGTTCGAGCTATTCGTCCTGAACAAAAAGAGTTAGATATTGAATTTGCGGTACATGACGATGCAGGCCCTGCTATTCACTTTGCGCTAAATGCTCAGCAAGGCGACTATATTGGGATCACGAATCCTGGTGGCCCTGAGCCTTTATTAGCACCCGCTTCACATTACTATATGGCAGCCGATCCGAGTTCATTACCTGCTTTAATGGCTTTAATTGAAACCATGCAACCGAATGTTCAAGGAAAAGTCGTTATACGCGTAGAAGACGAAACTCATCGCCAAGAAATTAACCACCCAAGTGGCTTAGAGATAATTTGGTTAATAGGTTCTGTTGAAGAACAAACTCAAAACTTAATTAATGAATTTATATCATGGGAATTACCTGCTGAAGATGTCGCATTTTGGATTGCCGGTGAAGACAAAATTATTCGTGCATTAAGACGTCATATTCGCCGAGATAACGGGTACGATCGTAGCTTGATTTATGCCATTCCTTATTGGCGTTTTGGTTATGACGAAGAAGGCTATCACGCTGAACGTCACCATGTTATGGATAATGAAGACGTAAGCTAAGCGATACATTAAAAATTAAGCGTTAACCGTCAGGCTGCCTATTAACTCTCTCAATAATAAGCAGCCTGTTTTATTATAAAAACGTAATTAATGTATATTTTTCTTATTTTGCTGATAACGTCCATCATCATCTATATAGCTGATTGTAATGTCTTGGTTCATGTCAATTCGCTCTTGATATTGAATTTGCTGTTTTGCAAAAGGAGCAATCATAATAGCATTTGTTAAAAGCTCTTCTTTTTTATCATCAAAAGAGAGCTTCGAAATTGTAAAATAATAAGCAGTAGGATTATTTATTTCTAAATATTTTCCATGATGAGTTATCACTATTTGTTTAAAAACCTCTTCGGTAGTTAACTTAAGTTGTGCGGGACGATAAAAAAGTTTAATACGCGTTTGCAATGCTAATTGCAACGTACTGAAGTTTTCTTTATTTTGGGGTTTCGGTGCAATATCTAATACATTTAAATAAAAAAACAGATTCTCTATCTTTAGGCAACCTATTTTCTAATTGTTGTATTTTTAATTGTAATCCCCCCTTTGCCGTCATTTTCGCCATCGGGGGAATAACAATAAAAGGGACCGTTGTCGTCTCCGGCGTTGATGCAATATCACCATCATCTATCCAAGCTTGAATTAATGTGGGTTGTTCACTGTGATTAAAAATTTGCAATGTGCGTGTTGAATTATCCATAGGAAAAATTAGACGAGTACGCTCAAGTACTACACTCGCCTTGGTTATGGATGTGATAAGCATAAATAATAAAATAAAAGTCGCATTCATTATTTTTTTCATTAGATATACTCTTTAATCATAAGACATGACTAACGTCGCCGTGCTTGTTATTTTCCCTTGAGTGACGGAGTTAACATTATAAGGATAATAATAAGCTCCCATATTAATAGAGAATGCAGAGGATAAGGTTCCACCTTGATTGACACTAAAAATGCTAGTCGCACTACCTTGTGTATTAATGTTGTCAGATAAAATAAGCGGACTTGTCGTGTTATCACTTTTTACTATACGAAATCCAATCCCACTCGCGCCTTGTGCTGTTGTGTTGGTTAATACCGTTTTATCCGTTGCCAATAAATTTTGGCTTGATAAAAACATTTTAATATTACGTGATGTTTTTGAACCACTTAAAAAGTCTTGGCACGTAAAGTTTAATATAAAGGGAGTATATCCTGCTTTATTTACCGTTTTTGCCTCTTTAATACTAATTAATGGTAATGAAACAACTAAACCTGCATTAGAAAAATTACAGGTTGTCATCACTGGGTTATAAGTAATTTGCATCGGCTGTAAAAAAATATCGTTCTGATCAACGGGCCATTGCCAAGTTAATAAAAATTGAATTAACTTGGTAACAATAGTCAATAACCATTGAACAAGTCCCATACTTGATGCATCTGAAGCTAAAATAACAGGATTTACAATCGCTGTACTACCACTAACTTCTGTGTAATTGCTTGAGGGTTTACTGCTCAATAAGGTAAATTTCAAGGTAAAATTAGTATCTAAATCTGATGCGGGATGTGTGCCCGCTGAAATATTCGTTACATTATCTTTTTCTAATGCCGTTAACGTAATAGAGACAAATTGCTTACCACCATTAAAACCAATTGTTCCCGTTCGACCATCATTAAAAGGTGAAGCAATTCCTACTGTATTGGGAAATAATCCTCTTGCTGTGCATTTAAATGTACCAGGAAATGTTGTTCTGCTCGTTTTGGTGATTGTTGTTGAAGTTGCATTTAAATCTGCAGATAAATCAAAACTCACATTGGGTGCAGTAATAGTGCTATCGGGTTTACAGTTAGCAATAGCTTGCTGACTTATTGTTCCTAATAGCATTAAAAATATAAAGGCAGATGATTTCATATGGCGTTCCTTTATCGACAAATATTACTATTTTTATCCATCGTATTAACTAAATGATTAATCACACACTCTGTTTTTCCTGTTTCATTTAATTTAATCGAGATAGAAGAAGGTAATGCATCGCTTTTAAAATAAAGTACACTCGATTGCCCCACATAACCGATACTCTGTTTTTTATTATTTAAAATTTCAGTACCGAAAGGTAAGCTTTCATTATTTTCTAAAGATGCTCT
>NZ_MIIZ01000816.1:0-2994 GCF_001743005.1 Shigella sp. FC1967
TTCGCGTGTTGGTGCCATAATAAGAGCACGAGGTTGATTAGTTTCATGCCCTTCTTTAGCAGGGTGTGTTAAAAGATAATGGAACGTTGAGGTTAAAAAACGCCAACGTTTTTGCCTGTTCCTGTTTGGGCTTGCCCGGCAATGTCTTGACCTTTCACAGTGATAGGTAACGTCAATGCCTGAATTTGTGTACAATTAGAGAACCCTTTTTTCTCAAGGGCTTCTATCACTTTTGGATGCAAGGCGAAGTCGGAAAACTTCTTTTCTGTCAAATATGTTTTGCTCATAATGTAATAGAATATCAGTTATGGGTTGCATTACAAAAGTTTATCCGCTGAAATGCAGACAGACTTTTGTTATTTAATGTTACACTGGTACGGTCAATATTATTCTTTGGAGTAGAACAATGAGCGATAAAATCCTTCACTTATCTGACAGCAAATTCGATGCTGATGTATTAAATGCAACCGGCCCTGTGCTCGTTGATTTCTGGGCTGAATGGTGTGGCCCATGTAAAATGATTGCTCCTATTCTAGATGAAGTTGCAACAGAATACGCTGGTAAATTAACAGTTGCGAAGCTAAACATCGATCAAAACCCGCTGACAGCACCAAAATACGGTATTCGTGGTATTCCTACACTGATTTTATTCAAAAACGGTGCAGTTGCTGCGACTAAAGTGGGCGCATTGTCAAAAACTCAACTAAAAGAGTTTTTAGACGAAAATATCTAATTTGATTTAGATATCAAAAATAAAGTAGGACGTTTAGATCTTGTCAGTATTTCTGTTATTGACCGCTAGACGTCCGCTTCGAAGCATGATAAGTTAGCGCCACTTACTTACATAATATATCGGATCTACTCGTCAATATGATTAGACACGATTAAATAAGTCTGAGATATTGAATATCAAGCGTGCAAAGTAATAGAATTGAATAACATGATATGGTATTTAATCTATATGATATTTAATATAAGTAATCTGAATTCATCTAACCAGTCAAGTTGCCTTAGAATAATCTATAGTATTCAAGGGATATAAATTTTTCCAAAATATGTTCCTAACCCATAAGTTGAAAGTACACTCATGTATCACGAAAATGAATGTCACTTTTTTTGGGATAAAGCTGACTGGTCTAATAGTATTAACACTCTCTAACATAATCATTTTAGTTATACCTTGTGTTAGAAAGTTATAATCTGTAATTTTACACATGACGAAACTGACAGCGATTCGCTGTTATACTATTCACGTTCATAGTTCGAGAGTTACCCCGAGTTATTAAGAACCCACCATTATGAATCTTACCGAATTAAAAAATACGCCGGTATCAGAACTGATAGCACTTGGCGAAAATATGGGGCTAGAGAACCTGGCTCGAATGAGAAAGCAAGACATTATTTTCTCTATCTTGAAGCAACACGCGAAAAGTGGAGAAGATATTTTCGGTGACGGTGTGCTGGAAATATTGCAGGATGGCTTCGGCTTCCTACGTTCCGCAGACAGTTCCTACCTTGCTGGTCCCGATGATATCTACGTTTCTCCTAGTCAAATTCGCCGTTTTAACCTTCGCACTGGTGACACTATCGCAGGAAAAATTCGTCCCCCTAAAGAAGGTGAACGTTATTTTGCCCTCCTAAAAGTTAATGAAGTTAACTTTGATAAACCAGAAAATGCCCGCAGTAAAATCCTCTTTGAAAACTTAACACCTTTACATGCTAATAACCGTTTACGCATGGAACGTGGTAACGGCTCAACAGAAGACTTAACCGCGCGTGTTCTTGACTTAGCGGCACCAATTGGTCGTGGTCAACGTGGTCTTATCGTTGCTCCACCAAAAGCAGGTAAAACCATGTTGCTGCAAAATATTGCAGCAAATATTGCTCATAACTACCCAGATTGTGTATTAATGGTACTTCTAATTGATGAACGTCCAGAAGAAGTGACAGAAATGCAACGCTTAGTAAAAGGGGAAGTTATCGCTTCAACCTTTGACGAGCCCGCTTCCCGCCATGTGCAAGTTGCAGAAATGGTGATTGAAAAAGCGAAACGCTTAGTTGAGCATAAAAAAGACGTTATCATCCTGTTAGACTCCATCACACGTTTAGCGCGTGCTTATAACACCGTTGTTCCTTCATCAGGAAAGGTGTTAACAGGTGGTGTGGATGCAAACGCATTACATCGTCCTAAACGTTTCTTCGGTGCGGCGCGTAATGTTGAAGAAGGTGGTAGCTTGACCATCATTGCAACAGCATTAGTCGATACGGGTTCTAAGATGGACGAAGTTATCTACGAAGAATTTAAGGGTACAGGTAATATGGAATTACACCTGTCTCGTAAAATTGCTGAAAAACGTGTTTTCCCTGCGATTGATTATAATCGTTCTGGTACACGTAAAGAAGAGTTACTGACGTCTCAAGATGAGCTACAAAAAATGTGGATCCTGCGTAAAATTATTCATCCAATGGGTGAAATTGACGCAATGGAATTCCTCATTAATAAGTTAGCAATGACTAAGACAAATGAAGAATTTTTTCGATTTTTATGAAACGATCATAAAGTGTATTAACAACGTGATTGAGCTGAGAATAGGATTAAAATATTAAAATAGTGTGCTCTGTTACAGAATAAGTAATATCACCTCAATTTATATGCTGTTAAGCTCGTTTACTTTGTAAGAATGACGATATGATGAAAACGCCACAATAGTTGTGGCGTTTTTGTTTTTTATGGGTGTAATTCAATTTTAGATTGCAATATTTTAGCGAGATGTTGGTATATATATTGCATGATTTTGTAATTGATAAAAATAGCGATGGCATCAATGAAAATAGTTAAGGAAAATTTATAATTGATGAAGGGTGGTGAGTTTTGAATAAACTCGTCGTGGTGAAGCTGGAAAAAAGAATAAAAACACATGGAAGCGTAAAATAACCAGCTATATTTATTATAGAGAACAGTACTGTGGATATACTAAAAATGGAGCACAAGTC
>NZ_MIIZ01000817.1:0-2994 GCF_001743005.1 Shigella sp. FC1967
CAATAATCAAACCATCTTTGATATTTTTATTTTTTCTCTTTAGTTTCTGAATAACCAATTTCTTCAGATAATTTATTATTTTTCAATAATCGAGCTATCTTTGGTATTTTTTATTTTCAATAGTCATACTATCTTTAGTATTTAACTTATCGTCTTCACGAGGATAATCTTTACTCTCAATTTTTTCTTCTTTTTTATCAACAGGGATTTTCTTTTCTATTTTTCGACTAACTTTATTATTTTCAGTAGCAGTTAACTTATTAAATTTTTTATTGATTTCTTTATTATCCTCAAAATGATTAGGACTTTCACCACAATTCAATTTGAGGTTATTTTCTATGACCATTTTACTAGTGGTCGTGTTTTTTTTGATCTTCCATGGTGCAAGACATTTTTTTTGTTTTAATGTACTTTCATTTGTAGAAGAATAAATTTGTGAATATATTCTCCTTTGGGTTAATAAAAGCCCTTCTGTGTTTAAAGAGTCATCTTCTTCGTCTTTTTTATCATCTAATTCTAATTCATCAACGACCTTATCAGATTTAATATTTGTATTTTTTTCTAAACCATCTCTTAATTCAGTAGGTCGTTTACAATCAAGATGATAAAAATCATCTAATTTCTGTTTTATTTTACTAAATTCTCCAGGAGATAGTCTGTCTTTTTCAAGATGTAATAATTCTATTATTGTAGAAAATGGTGATAATTTTTTTAGAATAAACAGTTTTCATATCACTATTTTGATCAGAGCTTAAAATATTATTTAACCTTAAAGTCTCAATCTTTATGGACATCATATAACACCATCTCCTGAATTTCGTTTTGCTCTAATCTTTCAATATATAACTCTTTTTCTCGTATTTTTCTTTCAAGATAAAGCGTCATTTTATTTTGTTTTTTAATTACTGCATCCCTTTCTTTTTTCAAAAACAGGCTATTTTTTTTTTAGTTTTTTCTAATTGATACTCTATTTCTTTAATTTGAGTACTAACAACATTCAATGAAGATAATATAATCGCTTGTTTACGTTTTTGTTGATTTAAAGAAATAGTCGAATAACTGCCTGCTTTTTCATAAAAAGGGATCTCTTTTTCTAATGCTGAAGCTAATATGATCTGTTCTTCTTTCTTATTTTCTGCTTCTTTTATTAATTGTTGATGCTTTTGTAGCTCTTTCTCTATTCTTTGTTGACGCCTAGCAATAGCATTTATCAAAATTTGCTGATTAAGAGGTAAGCGCATAAAGTTGATTCAGTGTTTGTTGAAAGTCTGCTTTTTCTTTAAATGACTGAATAAGAAAAGCCTCTATTACTGTTTGCTTATTGACTGCCAGATCATTTAATTCATTCTCTCCCGGACGATACTCACCCAATTCTTGTAATTGTTTAATATCTTGCAAACGCATCAACATTTGTCTTATTTTTAATGCCGCATTTTGTTGTTTAGTACTCGTTATTTGCTGAAAAATACGACTCACACTGCCTAAAATATCAATAGCGGGATAATGGCCTGAAGCCGCTATTTTTCGTGAAAGATAGATATGTCCATCCAAAATAGAACGAATTTCTTCACCTATGGCGTCTGGTTCATCATCACTTTCAAGTAAAACCGTATAAAACGCCGTAATAGAGCCTTGATGAGTAACTCCTGGTCTTTCTAAAATTGCTGGTAATTTATCAAAAACAGAAGCTGGATAACCTTTACGAACAGGAAGCTCACCCGCGGTAAGTGCCACATCTCTTAACGCTCTACAGTAACGCGTCATAGAATCAATAAATAACACGACATTTTTGCCTTGTTCTCTGAAATATTCAGCAACCGTAGTAGCAACTAATGCCGCATTACAACGTTCTATTGCTGGCTGATCGGAGGTAGAACAAATTAATACCGTTTTTTCGCATCGTTTGTCTTTTTTTAATTCCTCGACAAATTCAGTTACTTCTCGCCCCCTCTCACCAATTAGTCCAATAACAAAAATATCAGCCTGAGAGAAACGGATAAACATATTCATCAACATGGTTTTACCCGTTCCTGCACTGGCAAAAATTCCCATTCTCTGCCCTAATCCACAGCTTAATAATCCATCAACTGCACGAACACCTGACTCAAATACATCTGTAATAGGACGACGATCACTAAATGAGGGAGGATGACCATCAATAGGTAAATAGGAATAGAAATTTTCTTTTACCTCTTTTTTATCATTGAAACGTAAGAGATAATTACCTTTAATATCAATCATGCTCCCTAAAATATTAGGACTTAAAGCAACAGAAAAAGCCTTACCTGTTGGTACTACAATTATTTGCAGAGAATAACCTTGTGAACTCCCCATCATACTTAAAATAGTAATACCATTACGAAAGCCAATCACAATCGCTTCACCAATAATTTGTCCATTAATAATAGAATCTTTTAATAAACAAATTTCTCCAATAAATACACCACGCAACATCACTTCAAGGATATTGCCTTGTATTCGTATAGGATGAGCTGCATGATGAAATATTGAAAATTCTTTATTCATTTTTTAATTAATAAATTGTTGATGGATACTATTCATCACCTGAAAATATTCGTCTATTGCTTTTGCCATTGATTCACCATTTTGTAAAGCAATAGGCATAAACGAAGCTCGTAGCTCTAATTCAGATTCTACTTTGACTAAAGCTGGTTGACCTGGATAAAAACTTTCAGTTTGATTATTAATACTATTTAATAATAATGAAGTGCTGGTTTGTGATAATAAATTTTCATTATATTCACCAAGTACAGACCAGATCATTGGAACTTCATCAACAACTAATAAATTTATATCCGGCATGTCTCCCAAGCTAATAGTTATTGTCGAATGATTATAATTCAGATTCTACTTTGACTAAAGTCGGTTGACCTAGGATAAAAACTTTCAGTTTGATTATTAATACTATTTAATAATAATGAAGTGCTGGTTTGTGATAATAAATTTTCATTATATTCACCAAGTACAGACCAG
>NZ_MIIZ01000818.1:0-2986 GCF_001743005.1 Shigella sp. FC1967
TCAAATGAGATCTTAATCACAATAAGTAGCTATTTTGGCTTTTTTATTCCCTTTATTAAGCAAGAAACTCACTTATTACCTAAAAATAAACCTAACATTCTCTCTTATAGCTTATAGAACTTTATTCACGATATATTTCGGATTGAAAATTAAGTTGCATAAAGTTAAATTTAAATATCCATTTATTAATAATTATTTATATTACGGGTAACTTAATATGGTGAATAACTAAAAATGAGAAGGATCCCATCTAAAAAAGATATTATGGATTTTTTTGAAAAAACTTTTTTGATGGAAAGCCTGATAAACATTGATTAGCAATGATAATTTTATATTTTAATTAATATAAAAAATACCCCTCCAGCAATTGGTTATCCAACTATTGGAGGGGTTATTTTAAGTCTCTATTGTTATAACTGATAACTTAATTTAATAATTTTTTTAGGTTTCAGCACTTTTTGAGAGATCAACCGCAATTTTTAGCCGTTTTCATCTAAATAAGGATCTGGACCTTCATAATCCTTAGGTAAGTCATCGAGTGATTTCAATGCTGGTTTACCTTCTAATTTAAAACGCTCATTAATACGGTTTAATTTAATGGTTTCTAGCTCTTTGTTTTCTTTCTCTCTTTCAGCAAAGTTTAAGATAACAAATTTATCTTCACCTTTTGCTTTAGCATCGTTGTAGCGCTGAATATCATCAAAGATGTATGAAAACTCTCTGTCATTTGCAATACGCTTAGTATGCTGCTCGGTTAATGGTACTAACGCAGCTTTCAGCTTGTCTGAATACTCGGATAGCTGATAGCTTGCTGGAGAGATACTATCCCAAGGCAATGCGTTATCTTCAAAACTTTCACCCATTTCAGCACTATCAAAGCTTGGCAACAACAAATCAGGTGTTACTCCTTTAAGTTGAGTACTCCCACCATTAATTCGATAGAATTTTTGAATAGTATATTGCACTGACCCTAAACCCGGCCAATCAGGGCTTAGCATTTGATCGTAAACACGGGTTAATGGGCGATATTGCTGAACCGTTCCTTTACCGAATGTTTGCTCACCTACAATTAATGCTCGTCCATAGTCTTGCATTGCAGCAGCAAAAATTTCAGAGGCAGAAGCACTAAAGCGATTAACGATAACAACCAGTGGTCCTTTATAATACACAACATCATCTTTATCGAAATCTTGTCTTACACGACCATTATTATCTCTGACTTGCACAACAGGACCACTTGGAATAAATAATCCTGAAAGTGAAATCGCCTCTGTTAATGCACCACCGCCGTTACCACGCAAATCAATGACTAAAGCTGAAACATTATCTTTCGCCACTTTTTGTAACTGTGTTTTTACGTCATTGGTTAAACCAACATAGAAGCTTGGAATATCCAAAATTGCTACTTTATCGCCGTTAATCACTTTTTCAGTTAGCTTAACAGCTCTGTCTTCTAAACGGATTTGCTCTCTAACTAAAGTAATTGTTCTTGGTTTAGCACCTTTCTCATCAGAAATAACTTCTAATTTTACTTGGCTACCTTTCGGTCCTTTAATCAAAGCAACAATGTCATCAAGTCGCCAACCGACAACATCAACCATCGGTTTATTTTCTTGTCCTACGGCAATAATTTTATCGCCAACTTTCAACTCTTTACTTTTTGCAGCTGGACCACCCGTAACCATAGAGTTGATCATAGGATAGTCATCATCCATCTGTAATACAGCACCAATACCTTCTAAGGATAAACTCATCTCAGAATCAAAGGCTTCGGTATTTCTTGGTGATAAATAACTTGTATGAGGGTCAATTTCGCGGGCGAATGCCGACATAATGATTTGAAAAACATCTTCGCTTTGACTTTGCGTTTGACGACGTAAAGCCGCTTTATAACGCTTAGTTAGTGTCTCTTTAATTTCGCTATCCGTTTTTTCAGATAGTTTCAGCGTTAACCAATCATATTTGACTTTTTCATCCCAAAGTTTATCTAGCTCAGCTTGAGTTTGCGGCCATGGCGCTTTTGTTCTATCTAACTCAAATTTATCTTGGCCAGTTAAATCCATGGGTTTGTCTAAGCGATTTAAGGCATATTGAAAACGTTCAAAACGTCTTTTTTGCGCTAAATTAAAGAGATCATAAAGAGGTTGAAGCTCACCTTTTTTCAGATATTCACCTACTTTGGTTTTTTCTTTATCAAATTGGGCGATATCTGATGCTAGCAACACATTGTGACTATAATCTAATAAATTAAGATAGCGATTAAAAATCTTTTCAGAAAAGCTCGCATCTAGAGAGAATTGGCGATAATGAGAACGTTCAAAACGAGAGGTTACTCGCTCGCTCACAGTAGAATGCTGTGGCTCTTGCTTTAATTCGGGTAACTGATCAATAGTTACCATTGCTGGGGTGGCTGGTTTCTCAGCCATCACAACAGAAGTGCCTGTTAACGTTAATCCGATTGCAAAAGCCACATTTAAAAGTTTGTTCATGCTCTGGTTGGCCTCCGTATCAGAACTTTAAATGTTCCGTGCGTACATTCATTGCCAGACCGTTAGGCAATTGTACACGTACACCCTCTTTCGCTATCTCTAGCACTGTCGCGTCCATCACGCTGCTACCAACGTTAACTTTCAGCGATTGACCAACAGTAAGAACTGATGTGTCTTTCACTGGAATTAACTTTTCAGTATTTTGACGTGGTGGTGTTTTTACGAGGTGCTTGAGTCGCTTTTTTGAGGACGAGGCTGTCGTTTTTCACCCTCTTTAGGTGGCTGACGACGCGTATTATTTGGCTTTTTCGCTGTCGGACGTTTTGCTGGTCTCCTTATCACCTTCAGCTTCGCGCTTCTTAGCACGTTGTTCTGCTCTTTGAGCTTGAACTCGCGCTTTTAGCTTCTGCTAATTGTGTACGAGCATGTTCAATATGCTCAGCTTCCAGTTCGCCGCAGTCATTACCATTCAAATCGACACGTTTTGCTCCTTCTTT
>NZ_MIIZ01000819.1:0-2975 GCF_001743005.1 Shigella sp. FC1967
TGTTAGGCATTATCACTCGTTATAATCGTATTTTAGAAAATCCAGAAAAAAACGGGGTACCTCGTGTATTTATTTTTGGCGGTAAAGCTGCATCGGCTTATTATAATGCGAAAAAAATTATCAATCTTATCAATGAATATTGCAAATTAAGATTAATAATGATGAGCGTATTAAAGATAAACTAAAAAGTGATCTTTATTCCTAATTACGGTGTAAGTTTAGCGCAACACATTATCACCGCAGCAGATTTATCTGAGCAAATATCATTAGCAGGAACAGAAGCTTCTGGTACAGGAAATATGAAATTTGCGCTAAATGGTGCGTTAACCATCGGAACGTTGGATGGGGCTAATATTGAAATTGGTGAACATGTGGGGTTTGATAATATGTTTATCTTTGGTCACAATGCACAAGAAGTCGCGGAATTAAGACAGCGTTATTCCCCTCGCCGTTATTATGATGAAGATATTGAGTTACATACTGCGCTTAATCAAATCGCTAATGGTTTCTTTAATCCCACTGATCCAGATAAATACAAATCAATTTTTGATAGCTTAATTGAATTTGGTGACCATTATCAGGTATTAGCCGATTATCGTAGCTATGTTGATACTCAAGATAGTGTTGATATTCTCTATCAAGATGAAGATGCTTGGTTGAAAAAATCCGCGTTAAATATCTGTCAAATGGGCTATTTTTCTTCAGACCGTGCAGTAACAGAATATATGCAACGAATTTGGAAAGCTTCTGCGATTACATTGTAAAAACGAAGCTAAATTTCTAAGGACAGAACAGTAACCGCGCTTTATTGCGCGGTTTTTAGCTTCTATCAGTTCAAGGCTAAATAAATTAGATTTTAATTAGGTAAGCGCAACGTCTTGCGCCTTCTAAAATATATTCAACACGTTGCAGTTCAACTCCTAGTGTTTCAGAAAAGAGCTCTTTTTCTGTATTACAAAACCCTTGGCATACTTTAGCGGCTGCACAAATTGGGCAATGATCTTCAATAAAAAGATATTCATTATCTTTTACTTGTTTCCAGTGTGCCATATAGCCTTCTTGACTACGAAGTGTAGCTAAGATATCTAAACGTTCTGTTAGTTCATCTACATCTTTTATCGCTTGTATATAGCGATCATAGCTCTGTTTTTTTTCGTGCTAAAATAATTTTATCAATCGCACTTTCACCTAATTCTTCACGAATAGTCAGTAAAATCTGAGCAGTTAATTCAGCATGAGTATCCGGAAATTGTTTCTGCCCTAATTCGGTTAAATGCCAATATTGAATCGGTCTTCCGACACCTTTTGGCTCAGTTATCGCTTCAACAAATCCTGCATTAGCAAGTTTTACAAATTGTTGTCTTGCTGCTTCACCACTTGTACCCAGACGTTGTCCAATCTCATTTGCTTGCATAGGTCCATGTTTTTTAATTAAAAATAAAATTTTGTCGCCAACCGTTCGTTGAGCAGGATAATTATATTCCAAGTTTTTTCTTGACATATTCAGCGTCTCAGTATTTATTTATCCAAGTTTTATCTTGGTAATTTAACGAAGCTATGTCGTAATAGCAATGAAAGAAGGATATTTTTTCTCATGCACCCAAATAATAATAGCCAATGGCGCGATCTTTTTTCAGGACGGAATGGTGCAATTTCTTTTGCCCTCTCTTTTGGTGTCGTGATCCATGCAATTAATATTTTAATGGCAACAACGATCCTACCTTCTGTCGTAACAGACATTGGAGGCATGACGTTATATGCATGGAATACCACGCTATTTGTAGCGGCTTCAATTATTGGCTCCGTATTGTCTGCTCGCTTACTCAGCTTATTCGGTGCTAGAGGTTCATATTTATCCAGCGCAGTCTTATTTTTTATTGGTAGTTTATTGTGTGCAATTGCACCGAAAATGGAAATCATGCTCATTGGCCGATTTATTCAAGGTCTTGGTGGTGGCCTTTTATTTGCGCTTTCTTATGCCATGGTGAATATCGTTTACGATCAAGCTTTATGGCCAAGAGCAATGGCATTAATTTCAGGTATGTGGGGTGTTGCTACGTTAATTGGCCCTGCTATTGGGGGAATTTTCGCTCAATTAGACGCTTGGCGTTATGCTTTTGGTATTATGTTACCTATTATGCTTTTTTATGGTATTTACCTGTGGTTTATTTTGCCAAAGAATGACCATAACGCTTCAAAATCAACATCACAAAGCCTACCTTATCTTCAACTGATAATTTTAACAGTCGCAGTTCTGCTGATTTCATCGGGGAGCCTCTCTTCCTCACTTACCCTTAATTTGATCAGCATTGTGGCTGTGTTTGGTTTGATTGGTGTACTTATTTTCTGTGAAAAGCGTTTTACCGTTCGATTATTACCTACCAATACATTTAAAGGGCTCTCTTTACATGCGTTGTTGTATTTAACTATTTCACTATTAGCCATTGGTATGACTTGTGAGATCTTTGTTCCTTATTATTTACAAAGCTTACATATGCAAACGCCTTTAGCTTCAGGTTATATGAGTGCATTAATGGCATTAGGTTGGACGGTTGCTGAAATAATTAGTGCGAGCTGGCAAGGGGCTAAAATGCGTTTTAGCATTTTGAGTGGCCCTATTATTGTTTTTATCGGTTTAATCGTGTTGGCGTTTGTTATTCCAAATCCAATGCTGCAATCAGAAAATGCGATTAGTCTTTTTATTATTTTATTTGCTTTGTTTTTAGTGGGTTATGGTATCGGTTTTGGTTGGCCTCACCTGTTAACTCGTATATTACAAGCAGCTTCCACGCAAGATAAGGATATTGCCGGTGCCTCAATTACTACCGTACAACTGTTTGCAACCGCGTTAGGGTCTGCATTTGCGGGTATGATAGTTAATTTAAATGGTTTCAATAGTGGTACACCTGAAGGACTTTCTTCTTCTGCATCTGCCCTTTTCTTATTTTTAGCATTAGCCCCTTAATGGCGATTTA
>NZ_MIIZ01000820.1:0-16790 GCF_001743005.1 Shigella sp. FC1967
GATGGATATATAAATATTGACGTTAAGAAATTACTTAATAACTTGAATATGATAAGTGCAAATTATTCAGATAATAATATTCTTAAAATGGATATGTCTTTCAAAAAAAGAGAGTGATGGTCGATATTCCAGAGTGGTTAATGGAGAGAAAATATATTATAAAAATGTTGTTGAAGCAGAGAATGCTTCTTTGGAAGTACTAAAATTATTAAATCAGATTAAAGGTGTAACATCAGAAAGGCAAAATCTTTCATCATCTGTTCAGCCTAATCTGTCTTTTTGGTTTTGATGTGAATATCGATTTGTCGGGAGTGGATAAATTAATAAACTATTTAAAAGCAATGCCTCAAGATCCTCATGATATTTTACAAACAGAATTTGATTTATTGAAAAAAACATTGGATGCTGTCGAAAAACAGGTCAATACGAATCTTGATGAGCTTTCAAAAAAATATAGCACGGCAAATAGTAACTATGATAATTTTGTTAAAATAGTGAGTAGCACTATGGATACATTATTAGAAATGGCAAAAGGATTTTTGCGATTTTAATTTTTTATATTGAGTAATATTATGGACAATAAAATTTATTTTAAGGACAAAAAAGAGCTGATATTAAAATAAAATATCAGCTCTTAAATTTATGATTGATAAATTAGAATTTATATTCAACACCTAACCAATAATTGCGACCATCTTCCATATAACCTTGTGTGTATTCATAAGATTTATCAAACAGGTTGTTTACTGAAGCATTAGCAGAAACACCATAACCAAAATTGTAATCTAAACGAAGGTCAGTTTTAGCATAACCTGCCAGTTTGTTATCTTCATCAATACGGTTATAAGTCCAGCCTTGTGCTTCTTCCATAATGGTAACGCGAACTTGTTCTACTGGAATAAACGTCATCCACATATAGGCTTTATGTTTTGGTAAGCCTTCAATATGTTCGATTTGTTTAGGATCACTGTGGATATAGCTGTAGTTTAAACCAAGCTCTAACCAATCTGTCACATTGCCTTTAGTCCCTAAATCAAGACCCATATAGTTAACGCGTCCACTATTTTGGTTTTGGAAAAATGCGTTACCATCGCGATAAACTGTGTGTGCCATAATCGCATCACTGACACGGTTATAGTAAATGCTAGTTTGGTAGCCCCATTTATCTGTAATGTGTCCTTTGTAGGTTAAATCAAAAGATAATGCACGTTCAGGATCTAAATCAGGATTAATAATCCCTTTTGATCCATCTTTCGGTTTTTCAGTGGTATAACGCTCTTTTTGGGTAGGGAAGCGACTACGATCAGACACAGAGAAGCGGACTGAGTCATCATTGGCTAAAGAATATTTAGCCATCATTTCCCAGTTAAAAGCGGTTTGTTTGTTGTCATTAGCCCCTTTATCGGTGTCAATACTGTCACGCCAGTCATAGCTAATGGCACTCACTAAATCGAGATCATTGGTGACAACCCATTGGTATTCTGTGGCTAAAGACCAGGTTCTGTCTTTATAACGCATCCAATCACCGCCTTTCTCTTTTTGAGCGCGATGAACATCATCTTTCCAATGTGCGGCAAAAGAGAGTTGGTCACTGTCACGTGTATCGATACCTAATTGCAATGCAGCGCCCGTGCTGTAGTCGTCATAGTGACTATAGTCAGGGATACCACCTTTTTTAGGATACATATAGAGGGTGTTTTCGAATTTATCGTGGTATGCACGGCTTTGTAGATTAATACCATCGGTAATTTGAGTGATACCGCTATAGTAATAGCTCTCTTTATTGTAATCTGGCCATGCCCAATATTTAAATTTACCTTTACCTAATGTTGATGGTGGACTATTTTTTTCACCGTTTTGTTTTACATAAGTTAGGGTATATTCGTCAGAAGCGCGTGGCGTCCAACCGACTTTGAGCATCCCTCGTTTATCATCCGTCGCTGAATTATTCCGACGCCCATGAGTCCCTGCTACTGCATTATTTTCATCAGCACCGGGGATTGGTGTAAAGCGTTGTTTTAATTGACTTCCACTAACTTGAATAAAGCCTAAATCATTGCGGGCACCCAAACGAGCACTCATGTTATGTGCATAATCAGCGCCGCGAGCAAAACCTTGAGAATAAGCAATGCTTCCTTCTAATGGTTTTTTCGGTGTCGCCGTAGTGATATTAATTGCACCTCCCATTAAGTTAGGGCCTTGCAGTAATGAGGTATAACCTTTGTTTACTTCAATACTGGCTAGATCGTTAGTGGTAAAACGCGCTAAGTCTAAGTTGCCATCATAAGGAACATACGTTGGAATACCATCAAAGAAGACAGGCACTTGACGGCTATCAAAACCACGCACTTTAATGGTGTATTCATTACGGTTGCCTGATTTTTGCATCACAACACCGGGTAGGGTTGCAATGGCTTGTGCTGCATTCACTTTATTTTGTTCAAGCATCTGCGCTTGCGTTAACACGTCTGGATTGGCAGCAATAGGGCTACTCCAAACGGTTAATAAATCAGGCGTTGATTGACCATAAGTGGTATCAGCGATTGCAATACTTGGCAGTAAAGCAAGAGATAAACAGTAGCATAGAGGTTTTAATTTCATCATTCCAATCTCAATTTTTAATCTATATGTAAATTTTTATATAACGAATGGTGCAAAATAAATGAATAAAATGAGTACTGACAATGTGTTAGCACTCATTTTGTGTATTATTGATAAAATATGTAAATACTCACTTACTTATAATGTATTGTTTTTTTATTTAATTTTGGGATAAAGCCGAACTTTAATATCGGTGGGTGAGGCATAATAGGGTGAAGACGTTACCATTAAGGTGATGCCCGTTTGCGCATATTTCTCGATAGTATTGAGGTTAATGCCCCCTGCCAGCGATAAGTGACAATGAGGCGCAATTTGAGACGCTTCTTGTTGTAACTGTGAAATATCTTTAAGAGAGAATTTATCTAGCTGTAAAATATCAGGTTGTGCTTTTAGCGCTTCTCTCGCTTGTTCAATATCGTCAGCTTCTACAACAATACATTTTTCAGGTGCGGCTTGGCGTAATTGCTTGACATGTTGCGTCCAATTATCCGGCTCTGCTAAAAATCGACGATGATTAGCAAAGAGTAAGATAGTTTCAGAACAACCTTGGCGATGAATAATCCCACCGCCCGCAAGTACTGCTTGGGTTGCCAGTAGTTTGGTATTAGGGATATTTTTACGTGTACACGCTATTTGCCCTTTAGGTTGGTAGCGATGATAGATTTCCAGCATTCTTGCCATATAATCACTCACGCCACAACTCCATTCCAGCACGTTTTGTACTACTTTCCAGCCTTGGTGTAGCGCATCAGCACGACCTTCTGCCGTGATTAAACAATCCTCTTTATCAGCAAAATCACCATCTTGCCGATGTGCAGTGACGACCAACCCTAATTTTTCTAATAAACGGCAACCTAGCGTGATCCCACTGACACAGCCTGCTTCACGGCGTGTAAAGGTCATCGTACCGAGTTGATCACCAATATTGAGCGCTCGGCTAGTGAGATCGCCATATTGGATATCTTCCATCAATAAGTTATCAAGAAAGGCATCAGGATAATAAATCATAGGGTTAGCTCACTTTCAGGGACGACATCCCAAGAAACCATCGCCCAATCACGAGTTGGTGAAATCAGTGAAACACCTTTTTCAAGGCTTTCATGATAGTAATGAGTTAAGCGGACAATTTCGTCTTTATTTAAAGGTCCTACGGAGAAGTTGATGCCTTCGATAAATTGCTCAAGGCTATTGAAATTACTCTGACAGTTACGGCTACGAATATAATCCACTTTAGGGTGAATACCCATTTGGTTCAGCATGTTTACAGCATAAATATACGTGGGAAGCGTAGGAACATTTCGACCCAGTAAGCGAATAATGCGTTGATCAACAAAGGTTGGAGAAACGGTGTGAGTGGTATAAACGCGTAGTTTAGCTTGACGATTAAGCTTTAAGAGTGCAGCTTGTAAATCCATCACTAATGTTGAGCGTGAGGCAACAACGATATCACAATGAGGAAGATCATCCCAACTATCTTCCCATGCACAAGTGATAAATTCAGCGTGGTTAATACCCGCTTGTTTAGCTCTACGTTTAGCGACAGTTAACATACCTGTACTGTAATCAATACCAATGATTTTTTTGAATTTATCTGCTACATGAATGCTGATAGAGCCAGGGCCACAACCCACATCTAATAGGGTTTCAGCACCGGTAAAATCCATCATTTCACGAAATTTTATTAAATAAGGATCGCGAGGGTTGGCACAGGTTTCTGCCATTTTTTCAGCTCGCTTGTCCCAATGTGCTGGCTCTTTCTTGGTTCTTTCAGCCTGTATCATGTGATTTTTATAAAGTTCAGCAAAATCCGTGGTTTCAATTGTGTTCATATTCTTGCCTATATTCATTGTTATTATCCGAGTAGGCGTGAAAATGCGCCTGAATATCTGTGGGTTGTACACCGTAAAGGTGCGCTAAATTATTGGGTGTCAGCAAAATTTCAGGACTATTTTGCAAAACAGGGGTATGAGGTGTCAGTAAAATGACATCATCAGCCAAAGAGGCGGCGTGCTGAGGATGATGTGTAGACATAAAAACACTAATACCCAGTGTTTTTAATGCGTTAACTTGGGTAAGCAGTTTGATTTGATTACCAAAATCAAGGCTTGCGGCTGGCTCATCCATAATCAACAACTTAGGTCGTTGCACCAGTGCACGTGCAATTAAAACCATCTGTTTTTCACCACCACTTAAAGTATCAAAAGTTCGGTGAGCAAGATGAGAAAGCGAGAGCATTTCTAAGGTTTCCATTGCCATGGTTTTATCTTGTGCGCTAGGCATAGAAAAAAAGGAAATATGCGCTCCTCGTCCCATCACGACCATATCGATAACATTGAATGAAAAGGGGATATGTGTAGCTTGAGGAACATATGCTACCATTTTAGCAAGTTCTATTGGTGACCACTTACTTATGTTTTTGCCCGCAATATTAATTTCACCGTCAATACAAGGTATTAGCCCTAACAGCGTTCGCATCAGTGTCGTTTTGCCGCAGCCATTGGCACCTAATAAGCAGATGATTTGCCCTTGTTTAATGTGAAATGAGAGATCTTTAATTAAGGTTTTGCCTTTATAGCCAATAGCGAGCTGCTTTGCATTAGCAATGATCATGAGCCTTTCCTCGTTCTGAGTAATAACATTAAGAAGAATGGCGCACCAATGGCAGACGTTAAAATACCCAATGGAAGTTCAATATTGGCAATTGTACGCGCGAGTGTGTCTGTCATTAACAACATGATAGCTCCCACAAGTAAGGAAACAGGGAGTTGTTGGCTGAAGTTGGCGCCTACTAACAATCTTGCAATATGAGGAACAATTAAGCCGAGCCACCCAATAATACCTGCGATAGAAACGGCACTTGCTGTGATGAGTGTGGCTGACAAAATAAAGACAAGTCGAGTGATTTCGACATTTAAACCTAATGCTCTGGCTTCTTCATCGGAAAGACTGAGTATATTCATACGCCAGCGCAGTAAAATCAGCGGAATAAAGCCCACTAACATTAAAGGCGCCACAGATCGCAAATCAGAGGCAGTAATAGTTGAAAGCCCGCCAAGAAGCCAAAAGGTGATTGAAGGTAACTGAGTATAAGGATCGGCAAGAATTTTCATTAATGAGATTGCCGAACCACATAATGCACTAATGGCAATACCGACCAATACAAGTGAAAGTACGGGATCGTGCTGTTTCGCAAGTCGTGCAATAAAGTAAACGAGGGCAACAGTTGCTAATCCTCCCACAAAGGCGAAAAGTTGGATCGACAACATCGATTGTCCAAGAAAAATACCGAAGACGGCTCCGACACCCGCACCAGACGAAACGCCTAGAATATCTGGTGATACCAATGGATTTCGGAACATACCTTGATAAGCAGCCCCTGCAATTGCTAATCCACCACCTATTAAGATCGCTGCCAGAACACGAGGAAATCTTATTTGCCAAAAGACCGTTTCAGTACGGTTATACTCTGTATTGCCCGTCAACTTATTACTTACCAGCGTCCATAGTTCATTAGATGTAAGTGAATACTTACCACTGGTGAGCGCAATTAACGCAACGATGGCGAATACTATAAATAAAAGCATGATGCGTGCTGATTGACTCATGAATACCTCAGCAATTGCTGGCATCGCTCACTACTTAATGGTGTATGGTAAAAATGCATAAAGTAATTTTGTAGATCTTGAATGGCTTGATTTTCTATTCGAGCATCAAAATGGCTCTGTAAGCGGCGCATTCCCATTAAACGGTTGATACCTGGAGGTCCATCTAGCCAACCGAATGGCAAGCCTTTAAATAACAGCACTTGGTGGTTTTTAACGGCTTGAATGCTTTTCCATACAGGGTGTTGCATTATTTGCTGATAGGCATTTTCATCTTGTGTGATGATAATTTCAGGATCCCACATTAATAGTTGTTCTGGTGAAACATCTGTTAGTCCCTTGAAATTAGGGATATCTACCACATTTTCAAAACCTAAGGTTTCAATGGCTTCAGTATGGATGGAGTTTCTTGCACCCGTTTGCAACCCCTTTGCACCGCGAGCAAGGTAAAAACGTGGGCTTGTTTTTTGTGTAGAAGCAAACAAGGTAGCATCATTAAGATACTGCTCTGCAATGAGCGCTAATGTTTCTGCTTTTTCTGCAACACCTAATAAAGCTCCCGTTTGACGTAATTGAGCGGGACTATCCTTTAATGTGCCATCAATTAATACATAGGGTATACCGGTTTGATCAGAAACACGTTTCGCTAATGAACGATAGGTTTCATCCACATTACCACTATCAATAATGATATCGGGTTCTAACGCTAGTAAAGCCTCTAAAGAGAGTGTACTTCCTCGTCCTGATAAGCGCCCTAAACGGGGTAATTTACGCAGCTCATCTGAAAATAAAGGATTTTTTTCTAAATTAAGTGAGGAGAAACCCAATAGTTTTTCAGGCGCTAATGCGAGTAACAATTGATCAGTCGGAGGTCCAGCACTTATCACGCGATGGATCGTGGTTGATGCGGGAATATGCCCAAATTGTGCTGCAATGCGTGAGGTTATTGCTGCTCTTACCGTGTTCGGAAGTGCTGATAATGTCGCAATGGTTGTGAGGTACGTTAGAAATTGTCGTCTGTGGATCGCCATAAGTTCACACTATTTATTATTTTAGATTGATATCGTTATTTCATTAATTATATAGCGAAGAATACTATCTTTCCTTTGGTTTAAGTCAAGGGATCATCAGTCAAAATCAAATCTAGGCAGACATCTAAAAAACTTTATTCGAAATAGTGTATAACCTAGGGCTATAATCAGCGTTCTTGGAAAATTAAAGTGCGTATTAATACGAGTGTTTTTGGATAGTTGCGATATAAAATGAAGAAAAAACGCCCCTCATTACAGGATGTCGCTTCACGAGTTGGTGTTACCAAAATGACAGTGAGTCGTTTTTTGCGTAACCCCGAACAAGTCTCGGAAGCTTTACGAGAAAAAATTGCGCGTGAATTAGAGAGTCTTAATTATATTCCTAATCGCGCTCCTGATATTTTATCGAATTCGACCAGTCATGCGATTGGGGTATTACTACCTTCTTTAACTAACCAAGTGTTTGCCGAAGTTATTCGAGGCATTGAATCAGTGACCGATAAATACGGTTATCAAACTATGTTAGCGCACTATGGATATCGTGCTGAAAAAGAAGAAGAGCGTCTGCTTTCATTACTCTCTTATAATATCGATGGGCTTATTCTTGCTGAAAGAACGCACACACCAAAAACAATGAAAATGCTAGAGACGGCGGGTATTCCTGTGGTGGAGATCATGGACAGCGTTTCGCCGTGTTTTGATTCGGCAGTAGGATTAGATAACGTTGATGCTTCAGAACAGATGGTCAATGAGATGATCAAACGTGGATGCAAACGTGTTATCTACCTTGGCGCAAGACAGGATGAACGAACCTTAATGCGTTTAAAAGGTTATGAAAAAGCAATGCAAAATGCGGGTTTACCTGTCGGTAATGTGATGACACCAAAAAGCTCATCTTATTCATTAGGGGCTGAATTATTACATGCTGCACGTAAGCAATATCCTGATTTAGATGGACTTTATTGCACTAATGATGATATTGCGATAGGTGCTGTTTTTGAATGTCAGCGTTTAGGTATTGCCGTGCCAGAGGATATTGCAATATCGGGTTTCCACGGACATGATGTGGGGCAAGTGATGACGCCTCGTCTGGCAAGTATCTTTACCCCTCGTGATGAAATGGGGCAACAAGCCGCTGATTTATTGCTTAAACGAATGAAAGGTAAAATTGCGCGAGGTCAAGTGATTGATGTTGGTTTCCGTATTATTACGGGTGAAAGCATTTAAATATATAACTCATTGATATTAATTAAATTAATAATTTTACTAACCCTATTGTTATATGATTAACAATAGGGTTTTTTATTGAGATACCTTCTCTCTTTCCGTGTTATTACGTCCAATATTACAGTGAATAAAAAGAAGTTGATCAGATGTTTTGTTGTCAGTTTGTAGATCATCTTACTTTCATTTGAGAGTCACCTCACATTTTCACTTCTTAGTTGATCTTCGTGGTTGTATTCACCTTACCACTTCGGATATGTTACCC
The DNA here is from genome assembly GCF_001743005.1 of Shigella sp. FC1967. Lineage (NCBI taxonomy): Bacteria > Pseudomonadati > Pseudomonadota > Gammaproteobacteria > Enterobacterales > Enterobacteriaceae > Shigella > Shigella sp. FC1967. The sequence continues at coordinate 8,724 of NZ_MIIZ01000820.1, forward strand.
GTAACAGTTACGGGTAACATTACAAAAAAAGACTTAATATCTGCCTTAAAGGAGCATTCTATGAACGATACCCAATCCCTACACCATGTTTTCATCTTAATGGGGGTATCAGGCAGCGGTAAATCTGCGGTCGCAAGTGGTGTTGCACAACGTACAGGTGCAGCATTTTTGGATGGCGATTTTCTCCACCCTCGCTCAAACATTACTAAAATGGCATCAGGCCAGGCTTTAAATGATGCAGATCGTAAACCTTGGCTACACGCATTAAATGATGCTGCGTTTGCGATGCAAAGAACCAATAATATTTCATTAATTGTTTGTTCTGCATTGAAAAAACAATATCGCGATATATTAAGAGAGGGCAATCAATGTCTGCACTTTTTATATTTAAAAGGTGACTATCAGCTAATTGAAAGTCGATTAAAAGCGCGTAAAGGGCACTTCTTTAAACCTCAAATGTTAGTGACTCAATTTGAAACCTTAGAAGAGCCAACAAAGGCTGAAAACGATGTGTATGAAATTGATATTTCAATGCCACTTGATGATGTGATTGAAAGTGTAATTAATAAGATTAATTCAGTCACGCAAGGGACTTTGGAAGGGGAAACGGTATGAGTACATTAACATTGGTGCTAACGGCGGTTGGCTCTGTTTTATTACTGCTCTTTTTTGTTATGTATGCACGTTTACATGCTTTTATCGCATTAATGATTGTTGCTATTGGCGCGGGTATTTTCTCAGGTATGCCTTTGGAGAAAATCACACAAACTATGCAAAACGGCATGGGAGGAACTTTAGGTTTCCTCTCTATCGTTGTCGCGCTAGGTGCAATGTTTGGTAAAATCCTGCACGAAACAGGGGCATTAGACCAAATTGCCGTGCGATTATTAAAATACTTTGGTGAGAAACGTGCTAACTACGCATTAGGTATTGCGGGTTTAATTTGTGCTTTACCTCTGTTTTTTGATGTTGCTGTTGTCTTATTAATTGGTGTTGTATTTGCCGTTGCTCGCCGTACTGGCGGCAATGTGGTGAAAATGGCGATCCCTCTCTTTGCGGGTGTTGCCGGTGCGGCAGCTTTCTTATTGCCGGGACCCACGCCGATGCTGTTAGCTGATCAAATGAATGCAGATTTTGGTTGGATGATCTTAATTGGCTTATGTGCGGCTATTCCGGGCATGTTATTAGCAGGTCCAATCTTCGGTAACTTTATCAGTCGTTATGTCACCTTAGCATTACCAAAAGATTTATCGGAACCGAGTTTAGGTCAGAATAAAATGCCTTCTTTTGGTTTCAGCCTTGCACTTGTGTTATTACCTTTAGTTCTTGTGGGATGTAAAACCATTGGTGCGCGTTTCGTAGAGCAAGGTTCAACGCTGTACAATATCCTTGAATTTGTTGGTCATCCTTTTATTGCTATTCTTGTCGCTTGTTTAGTGGCTATTTACGGCTTGGCAATCCGTCGTGGAATGAGCAAAGAAAAAGTAATGGAGATTTGTTCTGCAGCCATCCAACCTGCGGGGATCATTTTATTGGTGACAGGGGCTGGTGGTGTCTTTAAGCAAGTTTTAGTCGATTCAGGTGTGGGCCCTGCATTAGGGAATGCGTTAATTGGCGCAGGTATGCCAATCGCCGTCGCATGTTTTATTCTGGCAGGTGCAGTACGTGTTATTCAAGGTTCAGCAACGGTTGCTTGTTTAACCACCGTTGGTTTAGTTTTACCTGTTATCAATGAGTTAGGTTACAGTGGTGCTCAAATGGCGGCATTATCAGTATGTATTGCAGGGGGCTCTATTATTCTTAGCCATGTTAATGACTCAGGTTTCTGGTTGTTTGGTAAATTTACGGGTGCGACAGAAGCACAAACCTTAAAAACATGGTCATTAATGGAAACTATTCTTGGTACAACAGGTGCTGTGATTGGTATGATTTTCTTCTCTTTTCTTTGATCTCTAATCTTTGTGTTTCAATTATTAGCGCGTCTTTTGACGCGCTTTTTTTCATTGCTATAAATGACTATCAAATATGACAGAAAATGCTGCACATTTCGTTAACCTATAGGTTTCTTTATTAAGTGGGCTCATTTAGGACTATCATATATGGTTGACTATAATTCGCTTTTTATTAAACACACGGATTGTAATATTCATACAATCACGCTTATACGTGATTCGATTTTAGCATCAAGTAATAAGCTACAAGATAAGCTGAATTTACTCGATGAGATGGAACATCTCTTCAGTAGAATGTTAGATAATTCTCGCTTATTAACTCAATTTTTGAATGAGGTTGATACGCATTTTACGCATAATCGAGAAGAGATAGAAAATTTCTCTGGTTGGCTAAAAAAAAATTAAAGAGAGCGCCAGTAATATTGATAGGCTTTCCAGTCAGGCGAATCTTTTATCAATAAATTCAGCGATTGAAGCAGGGCATATAGGACGAGAAGGTGCTGGATTTTCAGTATTAGCCCAAGAAATGAAAAAGTTATCATTAGAAATCCAGAAACAAGCTTCTTCTATTGCTAGCATTAATAATAATTTAGGCGCTCGCTTTATTCCTGTTAAAGAAACCACGGAAAAAAAACCAAGAACAGGTTCAACAAATAAAAATTCAAGTTGAAGAAGGGCATCAAAATTTAACCTCATTGTCAGAGCAAGCAAGCGAGCTCAAACATATTTTTACCTTTATTTCGATGCAGCAATTTTTTAATACCGTCAAACTCGATCATGTTTTATGGAAAGAAGCTATTTATATCCATTTATTAAATAAAGATGATGAGCACTGCGTTAATCAGCACACTGAATGTCGATTAGGGAAATGGTATTACCAAGGTGATGGACGGAAATTTGCAGGTACAGAGGCTTTTCGTCGCTTAGAAGAGCCACATAAATTAGTCCATGAATGTGGACGCTTAGCATTAAGCGCCAATATAAATGGTGATCAAGAAGCCGTAACGCAATATATAGAAGGAATGGAACAAGCCAGTGTTGATGTTATCAAATATATTGATGCTTTATTAAACTCCGTGACTTACTAACTCAATTAGATAAATAAAAATCAAAAAGGAGCGATAAGCTCCTTTTTTGTGTGTTGAACAGCGTGGATCAGCCTTTGTTTATTAACGTGTTCAATTGACTATAAAGTGTATTGGCGCTGCTTTCGTAACCTTCGCGAGAAAGATGAACACCATCTGGTCTTGCTAAATCATACAATGCCCATACTTTTATTGAGCATTCGCCACCCATATAATTACGCCAATCCCAGAAAAGGGTTTTCTCTTGTTGGGCGACTTCTTTTTGAATTCTGACAATATCACTTAGCCATTGGGGTTGTTGTGAACGGCAATCAAGCGCTTCTTTATTTTTGACTGAATCAGAAGGGCCAATTAATAAAATGGCACTATTCGGCGCTTGCTGGCGAATTTGGCGAATTTTATCCGTAAGCTGTTGACGGTAGGCAACTAAATCAAAGGTATCATTAAAGGCTTCGTTTGTGCCATAAGCCAAAATCACCATATCAGGATGTAATTGCCCTAACGTTTCAGTCCACTGTTCTCCCCATTTATCCATCATATTGATCGTGGCACCGTTAATGCCTAATGAAGAAAGCATTACGCCGGGCTGTTGATTGGTGATCAACCAACCGCCTAATTTAACAGGTTGGTTTTTGTTAACGGTAATGTTAACAGGGAATGTTATGGCTGTTGGGTTTGAAAACTGCCATTTACCTTGCGTTTGCGATAGTGACAGTATTTTGCTTGTCGATGACTGTACATTCACTTGCGCTGTTGTTGGCGTTTTATAAAGTGCTTGTAACTGATAGCGCTGTTGAGTGACTGGATTTTCATATAACTGTAATTTTGCCCATTTTGCTTGAGGTTCACTAATAAAACCCCCTAATGGGAAATCAGGATCGCTATCTTTTCTGCTTGAAAGCAGTGTCCATGCTTTTTTATCACTCTGGTATTGTACGTTTGCAATACGCTGACCGGCGATATTTGTCGGAGGAATAAAACCAATACCACCATTACCATAATCAGTCTGAAAACGTTCACGCAACTTACCACTGAAAAAATCAGCCGCAGTATGGGAATCTCCTAACTGAACAATATGTACAGTTTGGCGACCTTGCTGTAATTTTTTAACAAAATCCGCAAAGTGAGGATCATGATAGTTATAAAGCTGTCTTGAACCATCAGCGGGTAAGACTGTTGGTGTAGGTAGCTTGACTGTTTTTTCAGTATCTTGGTTACAAGCAACTAAGAGTGAAACTAAAGCCAGTATGATTGAACTACTGACTAACGTTTTACGCTTAAGGATGTGCGCTAAGTGTTTCATTTACAATAACCGTGTTTTTATCTTTTACATCATCGACTGCATTATCTTCTTTAATTTCTTCTTGAAGATGAATACGTGAGAATACGTGTTGGGCAATAATTTGCTGACCTTTTAAGCTAAAATGAATGCCATCACCCGCTCTTAACTTAACACGACTGCTACCATCACCCATATAATCAGAATAAATATCTTTTTCGTATTTAAACATATCATTGACGGATAGATAAATTTCACCCATTTTCTCAGCTTCTTCACGGTAAAGTTTATCAAGATATGCCATACCTTCGGATAACTTCTGCTTGCGCATATTCGGTGGTCCAACCCAAATAACCGTGACATTATTTTGTCGGGCATTTTCTATAATGCTTGCAATACGCGTACGGTAGACGGATTCCCATGCTTCACTCGCAAATTTTAAGTAACGTCCTCCGCCATCAGGCGGCATATCCCAAGGATCGTTAGGACCCAAAAAGACCACTAATAATTTAATGGCATCGTCACTGGCTAAACGTGTCGCAATGGTTTGTGGCCAATTGAAAAAACGTGGATAGGCAAGTCCTGTACTTTGTTTACTTAAATCGATGCTACTGATGTTGTAATCCGTTTGTAGTTGACGTTTAAGTAAAGGTGCAACACCTTGCATCATTGAATCGCCCGCAAATAACACTTTATCTTTTGGGGATAAGGTAATTTCTGTTTTGGGGACAATCGGTTTTAAAGCCTCTAATGCGGCATCCGATACATCCGTAACCGAATGGTAAGGTAACCCACTCATTGCTTGCTTACGCGCTAATAATTGAGGAAAGCGTTGTGTTAATTGTGATGCTGGTCGTGTATAACCGTTAAAGAAGTGTAGACCGACAGCAAAGCCTTCAGGAAGTTGCTCAGGCACTGCGCTTTGTACGATGGGTTTTGCTTGATTATCAGGGTGGTGAACCCGTAGATAATCACCATAGCTTTCTACCGCAATGAAGACACCATCACGTAGTTGCCCACCCACTTGCCAAGCATAATAGTGAGAAAGCCCAGACCAAGGTGCAGGGCGATGATATTGTTGTTGCCAAAAACGCTCTAGTGATGTTTGGTTCAGCCAAATCAGAAAGAGGGTGCTAAATAGCACCATTAAGGCAACTTTTGCTGTCTTTTTTAAGTTTGAGCAGAAATCAAAAGCTGGCATAAATAAATCCTGGCACCCCATCTGGAGACAACATGAAAATAATCGTGAGGATCAACGCAAGTGGTAGCGGATAAACATACCACGGCACTTTTTTCTCAAGACGAGCCACAATATCCTTTAATGTCACAAAGCAAGGATAAAGTAAGAAAAGTCCCCAGAACATAAAGAGGGTTAAGCCTTCTGTTTGTAATGATGCCCAAGCACCTGTACTAAAGAGTTGCTGTATTAAGACTAAAGCATCTCCCACCGTTTGACTGCGGAAAAAGATCCACGCAAAACAAACAAAGTGGAACGTGATTATCCATGACAACAACATATTTAATGACGATAGTGCACTCGGAGGGGCATTTTTCTTCGCAGGAAAGAGGCGGTGCTTAATATTCAATAACACCACACCAATCCCGTGAATAGCTCCCCAAATAATAAAAGTCATTGCTGCACCGTGCCATAATCCAGAAATTACCATTGCGGCAAAGGCATTAAAGTTCTGTCGAATCACACCTTTACGATTACCCCCTAAAGGAATATAGACGTAATCACGAATAAAGGTAGATAAACTAATGTGCCAGCGACGCCAGAAATCGGCTAAGTTTATCGCTAAATAAGGCGCATTAAAGTTACGAGGTACAACAAAGCCCAATAATAAGGCAATACCAGTAACAAGATTGGTGTAACCTGAGAAGTTGAAATAGATATGCCATGCATAGGCATAAACAGCTGTTAGCACTTGTCCACTTTGCGCTAAATCGGGGGCATTAAATACCGGATCGACATAGTTTGTTGAGAACCAACCACTTAACCAAAAGAGTTTTGCGATAGCTAAAACAATTAGCATTATCGCCCCTTTATAATCAATGATTTTACGTGTCGGTGCCTGAATTTGCGGGAGAAACTCTTTCGCGCGATTAATCGGACCTGCAACAATGCTTGGGAAAAAGCACAAGTAAAGAACGACATCCAAAAAGGGCGCTTTAGGGATCTCTTTTCGGCAAACAGAAACGACATAACTGACTGAATGGAAAATATAGAAAGAGAGCCCTAATGGCGCAAGCAACTCAATAAGAGGTAACTCAATACTGAGTCCCCATTGCTGGAATGCTTGTGTCAGTGTTTCTTGGAAAAATGAATAATATTTAAAGGCAGTAAAATAGACCGCAACGAGTAGTCCTAATAGCCAGTATATGACTTTAGAGGATGTGTACTTAGTTAATATATTCGCCAGTAAATAAATAAAGAGCGTATAACTTAATAAGATTATCGCAGGACGATAGTCCGCATAAAAAAGAAAAGCATAACTTACTGTAATCAGTAGGATATTTTGGATCTTGACGTGCTTTTGAAAGAGCCAGTATAGAATAAAAAAAACTAACAAAGGCTCCGAGAAACTCGAATGAAAAAAAAATTCATAAAGGGCTCTAAGGGTGTGATTTAAAAGTCATACCAAACGTGTTACCCCATATATTATGAATTCTAAGCAGGCTTTCAATCAAAAGATTATCTTGTGATAAATAAAAGCCACTTTTCTCTAGAAAGAAAAGTGGCTTTTTGTCAGATGAAAGCTTGTTAAAGCTTAACTATCTTGTTTCGACTGTAACTGAACTTGAGTGATCAGTTTTTTGTTTGAGTCGAACATTTCGGTCAGGTAATCGTTATAACTTGAACCCAATTCTGAGTAACCTTTCAAGTCAGTGATTAACTGGCGAGAGTCGAGTTGTTGCTGCGTCATTCTTTGCTGTGCTCGTGAGGAGCGCAATGAATTATAGGCGCGGTGCGTATTGAGATTACGCATATAAGCAATCACTGAGCCTTCAATATCCGGGTAGGCTGCATAGCCTTTGGTTTTCCCTGGAATATTATTGCAAGACTGACTCCCACATCGCATACCGAATAGATTATTATTTTGTTGTGCCAACTTCGATGTTCCCCAGCCAGATTCCGTTGCTGCTTGCGTTGCGACAAAGTGTGTCGGAATAATGTCAACGCGAGTTAATAACGAATCCCAATTTACTTTTTTCGGGCTGGTACATGTAACGCCATAGTATTGACAAATTTCACGCAATTTTTTCAAATCTGCGCTACCCCAGTGCTGGGCTTTACGTTGAGCAGTTAACCACTCACGATCTCTCAAAATCTTATTATTAACATTGTCAATAATAGGAACTATGACATTTAAAAACGCTTTCTTACGCTGTGTTCCCGAAGGGTATTTTTTCAAATCTGGCAACGGTGTTGACGTGCTTTTGAAAGAATACGCCTGCAGCATCTGGGAACTGCCGGTACTGGTTGAAGCAAAGCTTACACCAGTAAAGAGTAGTGAAATCAAGAAAGCGAAGACGGCACTTGTCCTCATCAATTGAGAGGGCATTGCTTCTCCTCGTTTAACTGGATAAAAATCGAACGAATACTAGCAAATTACTTTTTCCATATCTACAAATTATCACCTCACATTAGGATAACTACGAGTAACTTGTTAAATAAATGTATAAGTTTTACTGGAAAGCCTCGTTTTATAATTGCTTTTTTCCTTTAACAAAAAGTGCTTTTTTGTCA
>NZ_MIIZ01000821.1:0-2941 GCF_001743005.1 Shigella sp. FC1967
AGTAATAGATAAAAAAAAATACCGTATATTTTTAATTATACGGTATTTTATAATAAATTGGGGAGAAATTGATCTTAGACTTTTAGAATGCAGTTGTATCTTTAAATAAGCCAAACTTTTAAATCTTTTGCTTCATAAATCAGCTTACCATCAACATACACTTCGCCATCGGCAATACCCATAATCAGTTTACGATTGATAACACGTTTGAAATCAATTTTATAGGTAACTTTTTTTTGCTGTTGGTAATATTTGCCCAGTGAATTTTACCTCACCGACACCAAGCGCACGGCCTTTACCTTCACCACCAAGCCAGCCAAGATAGAAGCCGACAAGTTGCCACATGGCATCTAGGCCTAAGCAACCAGGCATAACCGGATCATTGACGAAGTGACAATCAAAGAACCATAAATCTGGCTTAATATCGAATTCTGCTTCGATAAAGCCTTTATTATGGGTGCCGCCATCTTCTGTCATTTTAATGATGCGATCCATCATTAACATATTACCAGATGGCAGTGGTGGGCCATCTTGGCCAAATAATTCACCACGGCCTGAAGCAATGAGGTCTTCTTTAGAATAAGATTCGCGTTTATCAACCATTGTCTATATAGCCTTTATCAAGTGTAAGATAACAGAATAGCTTACACTTGTACGCTGAACAACTCCGATCACTTGAAACAGAATTATCTGAATAGACGTAAGAACCAAGGCAATTTAGGTCTATCCTGATTATTTGCGAGTGTTATGCGATCATGGATCACAGCTAACAAGTGTGAGTCTGATTGTTCTGGTTCACATTGCTCTTCATAATATGGCTGACGGGTCAATAATGTTATTGCTTCCGCAACATGGGTAACAGGCCAAATATGAAATTTCTCTTCTTTTACCGCTTGCTGCACATTTTCGTTGAGTACAAGATGACGAATATTGGCAAGAGGAATAATTACGCCTTGCGCACCTGTTAATCCTCTTTGTTGGCAGATATCAAAGAAGCCTTCGATTTTCTGGTTTACGCCACCAATCGGTTGGACTTGACCAAATTGATCGACGGCACCTGTAACAGCAATTTGTTGATCAATAGGTTGTTGTGCCAGTGTACTAATAAAAGCACATAATTCAGCTAAAGAGGCGCTATCACCATCAACTTCACCATATGATTGCTCAAAAACAATCGAGGTGCTAAATGGCTGTGGTTGGTCTAAACGTAATTCTGAGTTTAAGTAAGCTTGCATAATCATCATGCCTTTTGCATGAAGATTACCGCCAAGCTCAGCTTTTCGCTCAACATCCGTGAACTCACCATCACCTATATGTGCAACGCAGGTAATGCGAGTCGGTTCTCCGATTAAATCAGGGTATCCTGGGTAATCTAAGACAGAAAGTCCATTGATTTGACCAACAGCTTCACCTTCTGTTTGTATCATAACTTGGTCTTGTAAAATCTCGTCACGACTACGTTCTAACAAATAACTGTGTCGCCATAGGCGATTTTCTTCTGCTTTTTTCAATGCATCAGCATTTAGAAAAGCATCATGATTAAAACGTACTGCATAGCGAAGCTGGCGTAAAATCCATTCTAAATCTAGGCTCAAAATTAGCTGATCTTCATGTTGTCTTGCTGCTTGTGTTAGCAAGACTTCCCAAGCATCAGCAGATAGAGAAGGCAGACGATATTTTTGGCACAGTGAATTTACAAAGCCGCACCATTGAGCAAGAGCTGTTTCGTCTTCTAAATACATGTCGTATTCATATTCACCATATAAAGCAGTACTACTTAGTTCTGGCTCTATAAATTCAAGCTCTTCAAGACTAAGTCTATCACCAACTAAAATAACTCGAAGGTTAAGTGGCATACTTTCAATAGGTAAAGGCAGGGATTGGTTGTCATTCCAGACCAACCACTCAAAACGCTGTTCTTCAACCATTTTCTTAAGGCGGAACCACATTAATGGTTGCGCAAGTAAAGATTTTATAGAGAGGACTAAGATGCCTCCATTTACTTTATGCAACAATCCAGGGCTAAGGGTAACTTCATCTTTATGGCAATAGAATGAACCAAAAAGTTGTTCAGGCTCTATCCATTGACAACAAACAATAGATTCTGATGATGAAAATGTACTTTGTACATTTTCTTGCCAATCGATTTTACTGGTTTCTGCTTGATAACTGCCAACAACAGGATCTGTTTTGATCCCTGATTGCGTTAATGTGTCTGTCAGCATATCAAAGTAAGCAGTGGAATCATCCGCTTTTAACAGCATAAACTGCCCTGAATCTGCATTATTTAACCATTGCAGGCTTTCATACAGGCGAGGTTGAACCTCACGTAGTAGAGATGCAGGTAATTGAGATGCTGTTTGAAAGAAAGTTTGGTAGGAGGCGTAATCAGGACGTAACGCCTGCCATTCTAATTCGTTGTTTTTCAAGGTTACCGTTTTTATTATTGATTAGTGAAAAGAGATAATTAGATATCATATAAGTCGATATCTATCCTGCAATAAGACGGTTCTTTAACTGTCATCAACTGTATAGGCAGGGAATATGTACTGCTACGACCTTATAATGACGAGTTAATGTAAGGTCATTAAGGTTTTATCATAGCGACGCTCGATTCTATCATAACGTGTTCAGAAAACTATCCCTTATCGAGGCTTGTTATTAATTGATAAGAAAGATTATGTGACTGCTCCCCCGCCGTAAACGGCGAGGCTTCCCACTTCTCAGACCGCAACCCTCTGTACGACGGATTTACGCGGGTCTCCATGGGCTGAAACGACGAGTCCCGCCGCGTGTAATTCCAATATGCCCTTGTGTCGGATATTGATTGCCGCATTGATATCTCGGTCATGTTCAACTCCACATTCAGGGCATTGCCAGATACGCTTATGTAGTGGCATTTCTGACATTTTATGACCGCAGCAATGACAGGTTTTCGAAC